>JAEETM010000168.1 GCA_016290335.1 Treponema sp.
CATAGCAATTCCAAAGGTAAAGGTGCGTGAGCTGCGCAAAAAGTATAATTTGAAATAAAAAACACGAAAAAAAGTGATTTTTTTTGAAGATTAATCATTTTTGTCTGTATTACCTATTGACAAAGTAGGTAATTAGATATATTCTTAAATCATAACCTACTTAAACACTAGGAAAATAAAAACTAAGAAAGAGGAGATATAGAAAATGAGTGAAATTAAACAGAGTGCATTGGAATTGATTGGTAAAACACCACTTTTACAGTTGAACGGATATTCTAAAACAGCAGGAATTAAAAATGCTACAATACTTGCAAAGCTTGAGTACCTTAATCCGGCAGGAAGCGTAAAAGACCGAATTGCTCTTGCAATGATTGAAGATGCAGAAGCTAAGGGAATCTTAAAGCCAGGTGCTACAATCATTGAACCAACTTCTGGAAACACCGGTATTGGTATTGCTTCGGTTGCAGCTGCAAAGGGTTACAAGGCTGTTCTTACTTTGCCGGAGACCATGAGTGTTGAACGCCGAAATCTTCTTAAAGCTTACGGTGCAGAGCTTGTACTTACAGAGGGTGCAAAGGGAATGAAGGGTGCTATTGCTAAGGCAGAAGAGCTGCAGAAATCAACACCAGGAAGCGTTATCCTTGGTCAGTTTGTAAACCCTGCAAATCCTGCAATTCATAAAAAAACAACAGGTCCAGAAATCTGGCAGCAGACAGAAGGTAAAGTTGATATTTTTGTAGCTGGTGTTGGAACTGGTGGAACTTTAACAGGTGTAGGCGAGTATCTTAAATCTCAGAATCCAAATGTAAAGATTGTTGCTGTTGAACCTGCTACAAGCCCTGTTCTTTCTAAGGGAGAAGCTGGTCCTCACAAGATTCAGGGAATTGGTGCCGGCTTTATTCCAGATGTTTTGAATACAAAGGTTTACGACGAAATCATCACCGTAGAAAACGAAGATGCCTTTACAGAAGGTCGTGCTTTTGCCCGTAGCGAAGGAATCCTGGTTGGTATTTCTTCAGGTGCTGCTCTTAAGGCTGCCCGCGTGCTTGCTGAACGTCCTGAAAACAAAGGTAAAGTAATTGTAGCTCTGCTGCCTGATTCTGGTGACCGCTACCTGAGTACACCGCTGTTCAGTGATAACTAGTGGATAGTAAGTTGGGGGTAACCAGAAAAGATGTTTTACCCCCGCAACGCCCCCAAAAACAGTGTTTTCGTAACACTGTTATTTTTTTATACAATCAACCTATAATAATACTAGGTAAAAATAAGAGGTTCACAAAATGGCAAAGAGCTTTGAAGAAATCAGTCAGAATCATCCTTGCTTTGGAAGCGGCAGGGCTACAGTAGGACGCATTCATCTTCCTGTATGTCCGGGCTGTAACATTGCCTGCCGTTTTTGTGAACGCAGTTTAAATGATAGTGAAAATCGTCCCGGGGTAACTTCTCGTGTTCTTAAGCCTGCAGAAACAATCCCTCTTATTAAAAAAGCGCTGGAAATCAGTCCGGAAATACGGGTTGCAGGAATTGCCGGTCCAGGGGACACTCTTGCAAGTAATAATGCGCTAAAAACCTTCAGGCTTATAGGGAAGGAGTTTCCTCAGCTGATAAAATGTATGAGTACAAACGGTTTGCTGCTCGCTGAACGTGCAAAGGAAATTATAAATGCGGGGATCGATTCTCTTACAGTTACAGTCAATGCTGTTAATCCCGAAATAGAAGCAAAACTGAATGATTATATTATCTGGCATGGAAAAAAGATTGAAGGCGTAGAAGCTGCAAAAATCCTTATTGAAAATCAGCTTGCAGGGATTCGTAAAATTGCTGCAGCTGGAATTACGGTAAAAGTAAATACTGTTCTTGTGCCGCGAATAAATGGGGAGCATATAGCAGAAATTGCGCGGGCGGTTGCAGAAGCTGGTGCTAAAAAGTATAACATTATTCCTCTTATTCCTACGGCAAAGCTTGCTGATGAAGCTGCTCCAACCTGTCAGGAAATCCATGCGGCAAGAGCAGCGGCTTCTCAATATATTCAGCTCTTTTTGCACTGTAATCATTGCCGTGCAGATGCAGTTGGAGTTCCGGGGCGCACAGAGTTTTCAAAACAGATTTATGCAAGCTTTGGTGCTTCGGCAAATGCTGCTGCCCTGAAGGAGAACTTTTCTCATGGCTGATATACAGGAAAATAAAGCCTCAACATATCGTGTGGCAGTAGCCAGTAGAGATGGCGAAAGTGTTAACATGCATTATGGAAAAGCAGAAATCTTTTATATTTATATTGTTGATGATGAAGTGGGCTACGATTTTCTGGAAACAAGAAATGTTACTCCGGTTTGTCAGGAAGGTTCTCACAATCAGGCTATAATGGAGCAGAGCGTAAAGCAATTTACAGACTGTAAGTATCTTGTAGCGAGTCGAATTGGAAGTGGAGCAATCCAGGCTCTAACAGCTGCAGGAATTACGGGAATGGAGCTGCCCGGTAGTATAGATGAAGCAATGCTGAGGGTGTGGAAATACAATCGGGTGCAGGGTTTGTTTGATTTATAATTTAAAAGAAAGCAGATTTTTTTGAATAACCTATTGACATAGTAGGTTATTATCTTTATAGTGTAATTACCTAGTAAAAAGATAGGTAAACAAAAAAAAGATTTGATACACAGGAGATTATTATGGGTGAAATAAGACAGATTGCAATTTATGGAAAGGGGGGGATTGGAAAGTCTACAACCACACAGAACCTTACAGCAGGACTTGTTGAACATGGAAAAAGGGTAATGGTTGTGGGCTGCGATCCTAAAGCTGATTCTACACGTTTGCTGCTGGGTGGTTTGGCTCAGAAAACTGTATTGGATACAATCCGTGATGAAGGTGAAAATGTAGAACTTGACCGAATCATGAGAACTGGTTTTGGTGGAACCCGTTGTGTTGAATCTGGTGGACCTGAGCCGGGAGTTGGCTGTGCGGGTCGTGGTATTATTACTTCTATCAGCATGCTTGAAAACTTAGGCGCATATACAGATGATTTGGATTTTGTTTTTTACGATGTTCTTGGTGATGTTGTTTGCGGTGGTTTTGCTATGCCTATTCGTGAAGGTAAGGCTAAGGAAATCTACATTGTTGCAAGCGGTGAGATGATGGCGTTATATGCGGCTAACAACATTGCAAAGGGTATTAACCGTTATGCTAAGGCGGGCGGTGTAAGACTTGGTGGAATTATCTGTAACAGCCGTAACGTAGACCGCGAGCTTGATTTGCTCAGGGCTTTCAGTAAAGAACTTGGAACTCAGCTTTTGTATTTTGTTCCTCGTGACAATATTGTACAGCGTGCAGAAATCAATCGTAAAACTGTAATTGAATATAAACCGGATTCAGCTCAGGCTCAGGAATACCGTAATCTTGCAGAAGCTGTAATCAATAATACTACGTTTACAATTCCAACTCCAATGTCTCAGGAACGTCTGGAACAGATTCTGCTTGAGTATGGTTTGATGGATGCAATTGAGGATGATTATAAGATTTAATTGGAGTTCTTATGAGCGTAAAAGTAGCTATAGCATCTTCCGACGGAATAAATATAGATTTGCACTTTGGTCAAGCTAAGTCTTTTTTAATTTATGAATTGAAGAACGGTAAGTTTGAGCTAACAGAAAAAAGAGAGCTTCCTGAACAGGTTGAGACTGGGGCTGGGGAGCCTGGTGCAAGTCTAGGGAATGAAAGTACCAGAGAAAATGCAGCTTTTGGTGGCTGTGGAGCTTCGGGCTTTGCTTGCTCTGGAGGAAGCGGTTTTGGCTGTGGAGGCTCAGGTGGCGGCTGCGGATCTGGTGGGGCAAGTGGACCTCTGGCTGTAGCGGTAGAGCTTTTATTAGATTGCAGGGCTGTTGTTGCTGCACAGATTGGTCAGAACATGAGACGCCAGTTTGACCGGAATGCAATCAGTGTTTTTGATATTGAACTGCCAGTTGGCGAAGCATTGGAAAAGCTTGCGTCGTATTACATTAAGTTTGGAGAAGAGTAAGTTCGCTTACCTTCCTGGAGTTATATATGATTTCTATAGAAACAAAATGCCTTCATCTGGAAGAAGAAACTGAAAGTAAGGATGAAAAAGCTGCCTGTTTACATTATGGTTCTTTGAGTTTTCCAATTTATCAGACAGCAACTTACGCACATCCTGGAGTTGGAAAAAGTACAGGCTTTGATTATTCACGCCTGCAGAATCCTACACGAGAGCAGCTTGAAAAAATTCTTTGCCAGCTGGAGCACGGAACAGATGCTTTTGCTTTAAGTACGGGCATGGCAGCAATTACTCTTTTTATGGAAATCTTTAAGCCTGGTGACCATCTGA
>JAEETM010000058.1 GCA_016290335.1 Treponema sp.
GGGGCCTTTTCAACCGCAATTTTGCAAAGCTCCAGCGCGACAACTGTAATGGTAATCGGATTTGTATCAGCAGATGTAATGAGCTTACCTGTTGCAATCGCAATTATTTTCGGTGCAAACATCGGAACAACCATAACAGCTCAAATAATTGCCTTTAAGCTTTCAAATTATATATACGTTTTTATTTTCATCGGATTTTTACTGTCATTCATAGTAAAAAATCAAAAGTGGAAAAATATAGGAATAAGCATTTTTGCTTTTGGCCTTTTGTTTTTGGGAATTGAAACAATGGCCGGCGTTATGAAACCGCTTGCAAAAAGCACCTTGTTCATTCAGATGATGGAAAAAGTTTCCGACATTCCGATTCTCGGAGTTCTGACCGGCACGCTGATGACTGTAATCGTTCAAAGTTCCAGTGCAACGATTGCCGTCCTTCAAAATTTTGCTTCCCAGGACACAGGTGACGGAATGACAAGCGTAATCGGACTTTCCGGCGCAATCCCGATTCTTCTCGGCGACAACATCGGAACGACAATAACGGCAATCCTCGCCTCAATCGGACAGTCAAAAAACGCTAAACGCAGCGCAATAGCCCACAGCCTTTTCAATATTTCCGGCGCGCTGATTTTCATCTGGATAATTCCGATTTTTGCGAAATTCGTTCAAGCTGTCAGCCCGAAAGGAATCGAGATTTCCGTAATTTCAAGGCAGATTGCAAACGCCCACACAATTTTTAATGTCGCCATGACAATCATCTGGATTCCGCTTTTGAAAGTGATGGTAAAAATCGTAAACCGCCTTGTAAAAGACGACGGGCAAAAAAATCCGCTTCAGGTGGACAGTATGGAAAATCTTCTGAATTACAGACTTCTGAACGAGCCTGAATCTGCCCTTCTTTTGATTCAGTCAAAGGTTGATAATGTGCTGGATTTTGCGAACATAACTAAAGAAAAAATTTCGGAAAATAAAATTGAAGATGAGCAGGAATTTTTTGATGAAGTCCTATTCGTCCAAAGAGAAGGAGAAAAACTGATGAATTACATAACTGCACTGATTGCCACGAACAAACTGAATGATGAACAGGCTGTCTTGTGTGAAGAGCTGATAATAAAATTGCACAAATCAGAAAAAAAACTGAACAAAGCGGTCAAAAAAGGTATAAGATAAGAGTATGATTTTACTTTTGGAAGATGACGATTCAATCAGAAAACTTGTTGAGTATGCTTTGGATTCCCAGAATATGTCTTGTAGAGGGTTTGCATGTCCTTTAGATTTTTGGAATGAAATAAGAAGTAATCAGGCAAACTTGATTCTTCTTGATATTATGCTGCCCGAGGAAGACGGTATTTCTATTCTAAAAAAGCTTAAAGCAGATGAAAATACTAAGCATATTCCTGTAATAATGCTGACAGCAAAAACCACCGAATACGATACCGTTTTGGGACTTGAAACAGGAGCCGACGATTATATTCCAAAGCCATTTAGAATTATGGAACTTGTAGCACGGGTAAAGGCTGTACTAAGAAGGTACGAATCTGTCACAAATGCGCAGGAAGAGATTCTTGAAAGCGGATCTATAAAGCTATACAAAGCAAAGCATCAGGTCTTTTGCGGGGAGAAAGAAATTTTTCTCACCGTAAAAGAATTTGACCTTTTATGCATTCTTCTGGAAAACAAAGGGAACATTATCACTCGCGAGAACCTTCTTTCAAAAATCTGGAAAACGTATATGGATGTGGAAACAAGAACTGTCGATGTTCATATTCGCTATCTCAGAAAAAAACTGAACGACGAGGATATCATAGAAACTATACGGGGAATTGGGTATAGAATAAAATGAAAATAAAATCATTGACTTTAAGAATTTTTATAAACACATTTATTGTTGGCGTAGCAGTCTATTTTGCATGCGCAGTAATTTTCATCGATTCTTTTTACAAATATTTTGAAAAACAGATTTTTTCAGAGCTCGAAAACGAATGTGAGTATCTTTCACTTCTGCCAAACTTTGAAGGCATAAAAACCGAGAACAGAATTACGGTCATTGATTTTCAGGGCAATGTGATTTTTGACAATCAGACTAATCCTGCAGAAATGGAAAATCATGCTTTAAGGACTGAGTTTATTGAGGCAATGAATAAAGGCTCTGCCATGGTTTCACGTTATTCTTCAACTATGCTTCAGAAAAATCTTTATTTTGCAAAACGGCTTGAAAATAACACTGTACTCAGGATTTCCTGCCGCCAATATACGGTGGGTATTTTGATATTGGGTTTAAGTCAGGCTCTTTTAGTCATGCTTATGATAGCACTGATTATTTCCGGAATGGCAGCATCTGGACTTTCAAAAAAAATCACAAAATCTATTGAGCGAATTGATTTTGACAATCCCGAAAAAAATGAAAGCTTCAATGAATTCAAGCCCTTCATTAAGCGGATTAGCGATGAAAACTTTGAGAAAAAACAGCGTGAAGAAATCAGAAAGCAGTTTTCTGCAAATGTAAGTCACGAACTAAAAACTCCGCTTACAAGTATAAGCGGTTTTGCTGAAATAATGAAATACGGCACAGTTGATGAAAAAACAATGATCAGTTTCTCTCAAGATATCTACAATGAAAGCCAAAGGATGATTCGTCTTGTAAACGACATATTAAAGCTGTCAAAGCTCGATGAAGAATCCATCACGATGGAAAAAGAAGAAGCCTGCCTTGATGAAATTTGTCTTGATACGATAAAATCTCTGAAATCTTATGCAAAAAAGAAAAATGTTTCCATAAAATTTGAAAACAGAACAAAAGAAGCAGTTTATGTAAACGGAGTTCCAACCGTCATACAGGAGATGATTTTTAATCTTATAGAAAACGCAATCAAATACAACAAAGAAAACGGAAGCGTTATTGTGAAAATCGAAAAAATCACTTTGGAAAGAGATTATCTGAGGCTTTGCGTTAAGGACACGGGAATCGGGATTGCAGAAAATCAGCAGGAAAGAATCTTTGAGCGTTTTTACAGAATAGACAAAAGCCGTTCCAAAGACCTTCAGAGCAACAGAACGACAGGCACTGGACTGGGGCTTTCAATCGTAAAGCACGGCGCAAAATATCACAATGCAAAAGTCAGCGTAAAAAGCAAAATCGGGGAAGGAAGTGAGTTTTCCCTAATGTTTCCGATATAATGTAATAATCACATAACATAATTTTCAAAGCCGACAAACCGGTCAAGCCCTCCGTTTAGCTAATTGGAAATTATTGACGTTACGCTTGCTTCACTCGCGTTAGGCTATGGAGCGGTGCGAAGCAGTCTGCGTAAGCAGACCGGCCGTAGGCAAGCCGCGGAACAGCCGACCGCCACTTGTGGCGGGAACGCCCTGTTATTCCTTCTGTTCTGAAGGATCGAGCATTTTAATAACTTTTGCAGGCACCCCACCGACTACCGCAAAATCCGGAACATCTTTAGTAACTACAGCTCCTGCCGCAACTACTGCATATTCGCCGATTGTAACGCCGGGACAAACTGTAACGTTCATTCCAAGCCAGGCATTCTTTTTGATTGTGACTTTGCCGTAGGTGTATTTTGTGTGTCGCTCATTAAAGTCGTGATTGATTGTAGCAATGCGAAGGCCGGGAGCAATGCAAACTCCGTCGCCAAACTCTATTCCGCCGGATGCCGACAAAATGGCAGAGTGATTAATGAAGACATTTTTCCCGAACTTTACACGGTTTCCAAAATCGCAGATAAAAGGTGTGAGAATGCGAACATCATCGAGCTTGCGGCCAAAAAGTTCTTCCAGGTCAGAAACATAACTTTCATCATCGGGCATCTTTGCATTTGCAATTGCACAGAGTTTCCTGGCACGCATCATCTCACTGACTGCTTCCTTAAAATAAGGCTCACGAACATCTGTTGGTCCGCCTTTTTCCATAAGTTCATAAACATAGTCTGGGGTGTAGTCCATAGCTTCCTCCTTGGTTTTACATCTTAATTATAAGCGACACATGTCTTTTTTTTAAGAACAGGTTATGGTATAATGTTGTTTAAACGACAGATGTTGCAAATGTGCCTATTAAAGAGGCTTTTCTGGAGGTAAAAATGGTTGAAGAGAAAATCGATCCGCGCATTGTCCGTACAAAGGAAGCGATTCAAACGGTTTTTAAGCAGATGGTCTGTGAACTTCCTTATGAAAAAATTACAGTAAAGGCAATTACCGAGGCGGCCAGAATCAATCGCAATACTTTTTATCTTCATTATAATTGCGTGGATGATGTGCTTGCGGAGATTCAAGAAAAACATTCCGGCGAATACAGTGCAATTGTTTCGGGCCTTGACCAGCTTAAGGATACGGACAAGCTTGTGCGTTCTTTTTTTGAATACATGGAAGCTCAGGATGATTTTTTTAAGCGTGTTACCTGCGACAGCCGTTTTGACTATATCCACGAAAGAATGCAGAACCGGGTTACAAAGCAGGCTGCAGAATCTCGTCCTCTTAAAGGTCTGAACCAGAGTGTGCGCAACATCCTTTTGACTTTTAATAACTGCATTGTCCTGCTTTACCGCCAGTGGGTTGCCGACGGTCGCAAGATTCCTATGGAAGAAATGATTGAGCTTGCAACGACGCTTCTGGAAAATGGGATGAAGGGATTCAGGAATAAGTAAAACAATTTCCTGTTTGTAAAAAAATCATATTGACAATCATCTATGTATTAGTTATGATTCAACATATAGATAAATATCAATATGAGGTTTCCTATGAATGAAACAGAACTCGCTCTTATCTGCAAGGCTTTGGGAGATGAAAACCGCCTTCAGATTATTAAAATGCTCACAGGCGGAGAATTGTGTGCCTGTAAAATTCTTGACGCTTTTAATATCACTCAGCCTACCCTCTCCCACCACATGAAGATTCTTACAGAATGTAATCTTGTCAATTCGAGAAAAGAAGGAAAGTGGACATATTATTCAATAAACTGCAACAAGTTTTCTGAGTTTAAAAGCGCTGTTTCTCAGTTTACCTGCAAAACTTCTCCTGCAAAAAAATCAGATGGAAAGTGCTGCTGTAAGGATTAGCGATTATGGGAAGCTTTATTCAAAATCAGATTCTTGGAATGCAATGGCTCAATACACTGATTGGAAAAATACTTTCTGCTGCCGGACTTGATATCGAAAGCCGCTTTGGTGGAAGCCTTCACTTTTTCCTTTATGATGTAATTAAAATCACAATTCTTCTTTTTGTGCTGATATTTTTGATTTCATATATTCAGTCCTATTTTCCGCCTGAAAGAAGTAAAAAGATACTTTCGCATTGCAAGGGATTTTCTGCCCGGGTAATTGCTGCGCTTTTGGGAACGGTAACATCCTTTTGTTCCTGTTCTTCAATTCCTCTTTTTATGGGATTTACGACTGCAGGGCTTCCGCTTGGAGTTACCTTTAGTTTTTTGATTTCTTCTCCTATGGTTGATTTTGCATCGCTCATTCTTTTAACAAGCATTTTTGGCTGGAAGATTGCGATTGCTTATGTTGTGCTGGGGCTTATTGTCGCTATTGCCGGCGGAACAATAATAGAACATCTTCATATGGAAGATCAGGTTGCTGATTTTATTCGTAATGGAAAAAGTGTTTGCCTTGCAGAAGAAAAGCTTTCGCAGAAACAGAGGCTCATTTCTGCATTGCACTCTGTTTCCGATACTCTCAAAAAAGTCTTTCCTTATATTCTTTTGAGTGTGGCGGTGGGAGCAATAATTCATAACTGGATTCCTGAGGACTGGATTGTCAGCCTACTTGGTAAGAAAAATCCGCTTGGTGTAATTCTTGCAGTTTTTGCGGGCATTCCCATGTATGCAGATATTTTTGGCTGTATTTCAATTTCTGAAAGCCTCTTAATGAAGGGTGCGCTCTTGGGAGTTGTTTTGAGTTTTATGATGGCAGTAACGACTTTGAGTTTGCCTTCGCTGATTATGCTTAAAAAGGCGATAAAAACAAAGCTGCTGGTAACTTTTGTTTCGATCTGCGTAGCCGGAATAATTCTTGTGGGATATTTTTTTAATGCTTTTCAGGCATTGTTTTTATAAATCGTTAAGGAGGATTTAATGGAAAATCTTACAATTAAAGTTTATGGCAGCGGCTGCAAAGGTTGCCAGACTTTACATCAGAATGTGATTGATGCGCTTGCCGAAATGAATATTGCGGCTGACGTTCAATACATTACAGACATGCAGAAAATTATGGAGACAGGAGTTATGGGGCTGCCTGCCCTCGCAGTGAACGATAAGATTGTTTCGGCTGGAAAAGTCTTAAGTGTGGCAGACGTTAAAAAGTATTTGGGATAGAAAATGACTCACAAAGAAAAAGCAGTAAATTATTTTTCGCAGAAATTGCATTGTTCTCAGGCTGTTCTAGCGGCTTTTGCCAAAGAGTGTGGAATTACAGAAGAAGAGGCTTTTAAGCTTGGCAGTTGTTTTGGCAGCGGTATGCGTAAGGGCCAGGTGTGTGGCGCAGTGACCGGAGCCCTGATGGTATTAGGATTATTGTATGGTCAGAAGTCTGCCGGTGACACAGAAGGCCGTCAGGTCTCAAACAAAGTAAATGATTTAATGATGGATCGCTTCAAAGAAAAATGCGGCTCTTATATCTGTAATGATTTACTAGGCTGCGATGTGTCTACAGCAGAAGGCGTTCAATATTGCCGCGATAATAAACTGTTCACAGACTTCTGCCCAAAAATGGTGGTTGCTGCTGTAGATGTTGTTGAAGACATTATTCTGGAACAGAAAAGCGTATAAGTTTTTTTACGACTCATTCACCAGTTTTCCAGTCATGTGCTCAATTTCCAGTTCAAGGCACTGAACACGCGGCAGGGCATTTGTAAGTTCTTTTTCAAGATATGCCTGGTCGTCTGTAAACTTCTGTACAAGCTTTGTGCAGATTTTGCGGGTCAGCTCCGGGTCTGTCACAAGTCGGATTTTTCCAAAGACGATTACGCTGTTGATGTTCAAAGCCCACTCCCCTTCCTTGCGGTAACCTGAATCGTAAACACAGAAGCTTGCCTTGTCGTAATATTTGATGGCATCAATTTTGTGCCCCTCTTTTGCACAGTGAAAATAAATCTTGTTATCTTCTTCGCTGTAAAGGTGAGAAAGAGGAAGCCCGTAAGGGTAGCCGTCGTCGCCGAGAAGTGAAAGAACTCCGCGTTTTTCATTTTTCAAAATCTCTTTGCATTCAGCATCTGTAATCTGCTGTTTGAATCTTCGCATTGGTCGGAACATAATATGATTATAACGTAAACGGAGGTTCGTGTCTCTTATAGATTTTTATTCAAATATCAAACGCACAAAATTATATTTTCATAATTTCACATTTCAGAATATCGCGAACAGACAAAGGTCAAGCTTCATAAGGCTGAACTTTTTCCTCGGTTAATAGGCTTAATGCAAATTGAAGGAGAAACTTTTATGAGAAAAAAAAGCAATCACTCCGAGTAATAAAATCTAAAAGTCACGAGCCAACAGCAGCGTGCTCTGCACCATTTATCATTCCTTTTAATGATATTTTCTGTAAGGCTGTCACCTGCTAATTTCGAAGTCGCTACATAGAAGGGAAAGTCATAACTTATAAGGAAACCAACGTTCTGCCTAGACTTTACGCCAATCTTGCAAAGGTGAACTCTGGTAATCACAAATACGCAGAATCTTTTCTTAATTTAGTGCTTTTCCAGAAAAAGAAGGAAGGATTTTGTAAAGTTCAGAAGGGGGAAGTCTCCCCCTCGCTCCCAAGCAAGTCGCTCCATGAATCGTCCCTGCAAGCAGAGCCGATTCATTCCGCTTTATTTCTTGTCCGCTACCCCCTCTGCGGGGCTCAATCGCCACCCCGCAACGCCCTGCTCTCCACTGTAAACGAATGTACAACGCACTGGGAGCTTCTTTTTACTAATTTTGCGGACTAAATTAGTAATTTTAGAAAAATAGTCCGTAGTCTGTGGGTGATTTTAACTTTTACAACACCTGTTTGCCCTGAATACTACGGACTTAATATCATTAAATAGACTTTTAGTCCGTAGTATATGAGTGGATTTTACTTTTATGTCACCTGTTTGCCATGGCAACTACGGACTAAACACAATATACATGCAGAAAAGTCCGTAGTGTTGTTGAGATTTTCCTTTATCTGGCAGTTTTTTTTATTTTGTTACGGACTAAATCGCAGTAAATGACATTTTAGTCCGTAACATTATGAAGAATCCCCTTTGCCAGAAAGTCTTTTCCCTGTTTCACTACGGACTAAAAACAACTTTTATGCCAAAAAGTTTGTAAGTTAGCTATATTTTTCATATTTAGCTATTATTTTCTTGTCTTTTTTCAGTTTTATACATATACTTAATCCATGAAGAATATCGAAAAAGAATTAATTTCTGAACAAAGAATTATTCCAGTTCTCAAAATGCGCATTTTTGAGCTTTCAAATCTTCTTGCCATAAAAGAAAAGGCCTTGAAAGCTGCGCCGGTAGGTAACCTCCGCATTTCTAAAAGTAATGGCGCGGTGCAGTATTACCAGAAAAGCACTGCAGAAAAAACTGGGGGACACTATATTCTTTCCAAAAACAAAAAGCTTGCTCAGCAGCTTGCCCAAAAGGAGTATGACAAAAAAGTTCTGGAAGCAGCAAACCGGGAACTAAAACTTTTGAATCACACACTGCACCAATATGAACAACTACAGCTTCGAAGCAAAATTGTAGAAAAGATTTTTTCAAAGCATACAAATCTGCGGCAAAAGCTCATAAAGCCTGTTCATTTACCAGATGAAACTTTTGCTGCACAGTGGCTCAGTCTTTCTTATGAGAAAAAGTCCTTTGCAGAAGATTCCCTAAAATATGCCACAGCCCGCGGAGACTTTGTTCGCTCCAAGTCTGAAAATATCATTGCCGACACACTTTTCCGCATGTCTATTCCTTATCGTTATGAGTTTCCACTGGAGCTTAAAACAGAAGATGGACGCCGCATAAAACTTCATCCCGATTTTTGCTGCCTGAATCTAAAAACACGACAGGAGTTTTATTGGGAACATTTTGGAATGATGGATGCCCAAGATTATGCAGAGAAGGCAGTTGCAAAACTTAAACTTTATGCTCACAACGGCATTTTCCCTGGCCGGAATCTTATTATCTCAACCGAAAGCTCTACCCAGCCGCTAAGTACAAAAGTCATTGAAAAAATCGCCAGGGAGTTTCTTGCATAAAGTCATTGCACTCAGGCTTGATTTTTTTCTTACTTGACCTTATTCAAATATTCCTGTATGTTTCAACTTATGAAGTTCAATTTTGTGACCCGCACAATTAATACTCTCACCAAATCCACCAAAATTACAGGTGGTAAGAGTTATTTGTGCCCGGGATGCAAAGTGTAAAAGATTGAACATTTTAGTTTGGAAAATCAAGACCACTTATCCTTTTGGGTAGGTGGTCTTTTTTTTTGTGTCTGACGGGGGCGTTACGGGGGTGTCCCCCGTTAGAAGGGGTAGTGGACAAGCAACAAAGCAAAGCGACTTGCTTGGGAACGAGGGGGAGACTTCCCCCTCTCAATAAAAAGGAGGATTGTATGGATTTGCACGATTACAGTGATGTCGCCGAAAATTACGACAGGTATCTTGAAGTTATGTACAGCGACTTTGATGCTCACGAAGGCTTTCAAAACTTTTATCTTGAGCTGGCAAAAAAATATGGAAAGGATGGAGTGATTGATGTTGCCTGCGGAACCGGAGCCGTACTGCTTTATCTTGCCCAGCATGGAGTGACAGCTGATGGCACTGATTTGTCTAAGGAGATGTGCCGCGTCTGTTCAGAAAAGGCGGATGCCCAAAATCTCAGGCTTCGTATTTTCCAAGGCAACATGACTAGCTTTGATGCCGGCAGAAAGTATTCACTTATAATCATTGCCCGAAGCGGCTTTATGCATTTACCTGATCAAAAATCTCAACGTGCAGCTCTGGAAAACTTCAACCGCCATCTTGTACCTGGAGGCATTCTCACCCTCAACACCTTTGACCCATGGCCGCCGGTTCAGGCCCAGCAGATTTCTACAAAACCCGATGATTACTCTTTCCGCCTGGAATATGTGAACAGCGACGGACATCGTGAAAAAATCTACAATGCAATTTCCTATAATCCCTGGACGCAGATTATGAGCGGCAACTGGAAGTTTGAAACTTATGATGAAGCCGGCAAAATAATCGGCGAGCGGGTACGACCTCTTACAATGCGTCAGACCTATCGCTGGGAAATGTTTCTGCTTGCAGAGCTTTGTGGCTTTGAAGTTGTAGATATTTACCGCGGCTACAAGGGCGACAAGGAAGACTTAAGTGACCCCAACTCAGCCGCAAAATACAGAAGCAATCTTATATGGATTTTGAGAAAGCGAGGTTAAAAATGATTAGACAAATAAAGAAAGATGAACTCCCCCTCTGCCTTGATTTTATTCACTTGTGTTTTTCTACAGTTGCAGATAAGTTTGGTTTTACAAAAGAAAACGCTCCGGGTCATAATGCTTTTATGCCTTTGGAAAAGCTAGAAAATTTCTGGAACTGGGGCTTTTTGATGTACGGACTTTTTGAGGAAAATCAAAATGGCAACATGGAACTGCTTGGATATTTTTCTCTCAGCAAGGAGCCGGATAAAAAAGACACTTATGTTCTTCATAATCTTTGTGTAAAACCTCAGCTGCGAAAACAAGGTTATGGCAAAAAGCTTTTGGATTTTGCCAAAGACAAAGTGCGCGAGCTTGGCGGAAAAATACTTTTTCTTGATTTTATTGATGAATACAAAGAATTAAAAGAATGGTATTTTAAAAATGGATTTGAACCTAGAGGTACAGTAAAATATGAGCATCTGCCCTTTACCGTTGGATTTGCAGAATGTTTTGTAGGCGAATAAAATGGACGAAATAATCAGACAAATCAAAAATCAAACAGAAATTAATTTTATTAACATGCGGGAGCAGATTGAGGTTGCAGATCTGGAAGGGATTTTTGACGGCGTTAATGGCTCCAGATACATTTTTCACAACCTTCATTCCATGGACAGATTTTTTATAAATCCGGTTACCTATGTTTATGAAGGCGAAAAACTTTTTGGCATCCCGGAAAATCTCAGTGTAATTTCAACTGAGCGCGAAGGCTATGTAGCGGATACTTCAATTGTTATCCCGCGGGAAAAGCTGCTGGCCTATTTTGATTTTATAAAAAATAAAATTGAAAAATATTTTGAGGAACTTACAACTCAGGAGCTTTTGCAAAAACCCGAAGCCTGCGAGTATACGCGGCTCGAATTGATTCTTGGCCAGTTCCGCCATCAAATGTGGCACGTGGGACTTTCCAGCGCAATCACTTTTGAAGGAAAGAAAATCTGGAATGAGTTTACGGGCCTTAATGGGCTTCGCAAAATGATAAAAATGAAAAATGAATAAATATGAAAGTATATGAAAAGAGCTGAAATAGTTTTACCTGATTACAAAAACTGCATCGCAAATCTGCCAAACTCAATTTTGAAAAAGTTTAATGCAGAGCCGCGCGGAGACAGTCTGCCTCTTTTAGACCGCTATCTTACCCGGGACTACAAGAACATCATTGTCTTTTTGCTGGACGGAATGGGCAAAGTTATTCTGGAACGTCATCTTGCAGAAAAAGAAGCTTTTCGTTCTCATCTTGCGGGAATCTATACTTCTACATTTTTATCTACGACTGTTGCAGCAACAACATCTGTTATGTCTGGCTTACAACCTTGCGAACACAGCTGGCTTGGCTGGGATTGTTACTATCCTCAGGTTGATAAAAACGTAACTGTATTTTTAAACGTTGAACAGGGAACTCAAAATCCAGCAGCAGATTACAACCTTGCCTGGACAACAACTCCTTATGAAAATGTGATAAACCGAATTAAAAGTCATGGCGGACAAGCTTATCTGGAAGCGCCTTTTATAAACCGGGAAATTGATTCTTTTGAAAAACTTTGCGATTGTGTTCGTGCAGATTGTGCAAAGCCGGGACAGAAGTACATCTACGCCTACTGGAATCAGCCGGATGGAAACTTGCACCATTACGGCTGCGGTTCAAAAGAAGTTAAGGAAAATCTTTTAGCTCTGGAAGCTCAGGTTGCAAGTCTTGCAGAGGAGCTCGAGACAGAGACAAAAAACTCAAATCGAGTTACCAAACCATCTTCAGAACCCACTGATTCTCTCATAATCGTTACAGCAGATCACGGTCACATAGATAACAAGCAGGTCTGGCTTCGCGATTATCCCCAGCTGTACGAATGTCTTGAACGCGAACCTTCACTTGAGCCTCGTGTTTTAAATCTTTTTGTAAAACCCGAAAAGGAAGATTTTTTTGTGCAGGAGTTCAATAAAACTTTTGGAGATGACTTTGATTTGGTTCCAGTAGAAGAAGTAATCAAGCGCAAACTTTTTGGAACCGGTCAGCTTCATCCAAACTTCCGCTCAATGCTTGGAAACTATCTGGCAATTGCTAAAGGAAATCTTTCTATTATGACAGTGGACGAAACCTTTATTGGAATGCACGGAAGTCTTACAGAAGATGAAATGCTTATTCCACTGATTATATTTTCCTGATTTTATTTGACAGATTTACTTCCTTAAAAAAGCTTTGTCCTGCTCTGGTATTTTGTCGTCAGAAACGAAACGTTCAATTGTCATGTGCAGGTCATACTTTTCACGCAGCCCTGCAATTGTTTTCATCATTGGGGTGGCGTGGTGCAAATCAATTGCTTCCTGATTTTCCCAGGAGTCGATTAAGAGGATGGTTTCGCTGGAATTTGAATTATTCTCGTCAGTCTGTTTGTTATCACTAACAGCACTTTCATCAAAGGGGAGATAATATTCGTAGCGCAGATTCCCCTTCTCTGCTCTGATTTTTTCAACGGTTCCGCTGGAAATCATTTCGCGGGCAAAGGCTTGAGCCGCACCTTTTTTTCCTGTGTAACGAAGATTTACTGTAATTGCCATTTTAGTCCTCCTGATTTATCGAGCTTTTTTTAATCTTCTTGCTACCAGATGTGAAATTGTCGCAAATAAGATGATGATTGAAATATAGTCCAGAGCAAAAAGTATATAACCTCGTTCCAGATCAAAGAAGAAAAACTGTTGCTGTAAAATAAGATATCTCCAGACTCCGCGGGTGCTGAAGGCGTAAATGCCGTAAATGCAGGCGAGGGCAAGAAGAATGCGCGGAATGATTTTTGCCGTAACATTCTGAAAGAGCCGTCCAACATGCAGCCCAATATGCAGGGACATAAAAAGATAATACCAGTGACTGGCAAGCAGATGCGCAATCCGGGCAAAACCAAGTCCTCCCTGAATATTCAAAAAAGTGAAGATGTGATTAGAAAGTATGATTCCGCTTATCATAAGGAAAAGTGTGCAAATCAAAATACAGCAGTTGATGACAGTTTGCATTAGGCGGTAGGGATTGTATTTTCCGCGGAAGATTGCACTGTACCAGCGGCGGTTCAAAATAATGTGGACCGCCCACAGAAGAAAAAGCCCCACGCCTAAGATTTCGTGTACAATATCGGCTGGGAACAAATAGTTTCCGCCCATGAGGATGATGGAGAGGATGGTCATAGTAATGTCAATAGTCATTCTTAAGCGCTGGGTTTTTGTCATTATTTTACTCCTGTTTTTTTCTACTTCAACAAACCTTCAATATATTTTTTAACGTCTGCGCCAGAGCCGAGGGTAAAATCTTTTCCACCCTTAAAGTCTACGCCCTTTGCAAACTTTGACAAATCTGTTCCACTGCGGCCAAGACCGCTGCCACCGCTGGTACAAAGAGTAATCATTTTCTTGCCTGACCAGTTCTGGCTTTCAATAAATGTGTAAACAATTTTTGGTGCATAAGCCCACCAGATGGGATAGCAAACAATAACGGTGTCATAGCCGGAGATGTCAAAAGTGGTGGTTGAGTTTGTCGAAACCACAGCCTTAATTGAAGGACGACTTTTCGGATCATTGCATTCAATCGAAGAAAGTGATTTTTTGTCGTGCCAGTTTAAGTCGGCAGCTGTATACTTGTGCACTGGCTGTATTTCAAAAATATCAGCCCCCATTGCCTTAGCGGCATCCTTTGCCATGCGCTCTGTTGTTCCTGTCGCACTGAAGTAAACAAACGCTGTTTTTGCTGAAAGACCTGCCATCATTAAGCCTCCAATTAAAAGTGTAAGAATTAATTTTTTCATTTTGAATCTCCTTATTATTTCAATATTTCAAAAACTGCTATCACATCGCCTTTTCCAAGAATCTTCTTAAGTTCGGCTTGTGTCACTCCATCCACCTTACCAAGGCGGGTAAAGTTCCAGCTGTTTGTGTCATAATAAATTGTAATCTGGTTTCCCTGATATAAAATGATGTCGCCGGCTGTAGTTGTGATTTGTGTATCGTTACGAGGAAGCCTGGTCCCAATCGAACCAACCTTTTCAAAGTTGCCGTAATCGTGCATATCAACTGTAAGCGGTTCCTTTTTCAAAAGCTCGTAAAATGCGCGGGCAGAAGAATTGTCTGCCAGTGTTGCTGTTAGTTCTGACTTACCACTGTCACTTGTAATTTGGATTGAGATTTTCATATCAGAAGGTTCTCCTTTGTCTGAAGTTTTTGTCCCCTTGCTACCATTAGCATTGTGGCCATTAGCATTGTTACCATTAGCACAGGCTGTTGAAATACAGAGAAGTAAAGCCATTAAAACCAGATTGAATCTTTTCATTGCCCTTCCCCCTTTATTTTAAGTTAGCTTCAAAAAAATCCTGCAGCTTATCCCAGGGAATAAAGTTACCTTTTCCGCCATCGTAAAGGTCGCAGTGGGTTGCTCCCGGAATAATCATAAGCTCCTTGTTAGCCTTATATTTGCTGCCCTTTACCATATCATTGTAAGCAGTCTCGCCCATGTAGCGGCTGTGGGCCTTTTCGCCATGAACAATAAGAACTGCCGAGCGGATTTCGTTTGCGTAGGTAAAAAGCCTTGTGTTCATAAGACTTGTTGCCGCCGTATTTGCCCAACCCATATTAGAGTTGAGAGAACGTGGATGATAGCCGCGCTTTGTTTTATAATAGTCCCAGTACTGGCCAAAGAAAGTGTCTCCTTCAGGCCGCTGATCAGGAAGTCCACCAACTGTCGGATATTTGCCTGTTTCCTGAGCCTTTGCAAAATACTCTGTGCGGGCCTTGTTCACTGCAACCCTAGCCTGGTAGCGGGCTTCCTCATTATCACTTTCGTCAAAATAGCCTTTGTTTGTAACGCGGGTCATATCGTACATTGTCATTACTGCGGTTGCCTTGATTCTTGTATCAATTCCGGCCGCATTAAGTGCCCAGCCGCCCCAGCCACAGATTCCGATAATGCCGATTTTTTCAGGGTCAACATCAGGAAGGTTTGAAAGAAAATCCACCGCTGCCTGAAAATCTTCGGTGTTAATATCGGGGCTGTTCATATAACGTGGCTGACCTCCGGATTCGCCGGTAAAGCTCGGGTCAAAGGCAATTGTAAGATACCCGCGCTTTGCCATTTCGTGAGCATAGAGGCCGCTTGCCTGTTCCTTCACCGCTCCGAATGGTCCCGATACAGCAAGTGCCGGGAGCTTTCCATAGGCCTTGTCATTCTGAACTTGTTTCTGAATCTCTTTAGGTATATACATATCCGCCGCCAGCGTAATTCCAAAGTGATTTGTAAAAGTCACCTTTTTGTGACTAACCTTGTCGGACAGTTCAAAAGTTTTGTCCCATTTATTTTCTAGTGCCAGTTTTTCCATATTTCCTCCTGTGTCTACGGTTTAAAAATATACGGATTTTGACCATATTACAAATACTTTGTTTTCATAGTATTTTATGCTTTTTAGGCATAGTCAATCATCACCATCCATGCTATACTTTTCTCATGGAACTTCGCGTATTAAAATACTTTATCACAATCGCAAACGAACAGAATATTTCCCGGGCTGCGCAAATCATCCACATCACTCAGCCAACCCTTTCGCGCCAGATTATTGAGCTGGAAGAAGAACTTGGCGTTAAGCTTTTTGAAAGAAACAGGCAGAACCGCAAATTCATTCTGACCGACGAAGGTGTGCGCTTTTACAATTATGCCGTACAGATTACAGAGCTTTCCCAAAAAACAGTGGAAGAGTTTAAAAGTAATTCATCCCAGATTTCCGGCAAAGTCTATATCGGGGCAGGAGAAACAGAATCACTTACAAGCATAGCCCAAGCCTTCAAAAAAATTCGCGAGACTCACCCCAAAATCGAAATTGGACTTTTTTCCGGCGATGCCAGCATCATCTGCGAACGGCTGGACCGGGGTCTTTGCGACTTTGCAGTTTTTATAGGCTTTAAAAATGTGGAAAAATACAATCATCTGACTCTTCCACAAAAAGATCGCTGGGGCCTGCTTACACGAAAAGACAATCCCCTTGCAAAATATAAATCAATAAAAAAAGAAAATCTTCTGGAGCATTACGAGCCCCTCTTTGTTTCGGCACAGTCTTCAAGGCACCGCGAGCTTTTGCACTGGTTCGGCGGCTCCATGGAAAAATACAACATAACAGGCACTTACAATCTTATCTACAACGCAGCCATTTTCGCAAAAGAAAATATCGCCTCCTGCCTTACGCTGGAAGGACTAAATGACATATCTTCAGAAAGTTCTCTTTGCTTTGTTCCTCTTGTACCAGCAATTTACAGCGAAGTTTATCTGACCTGGAAAAAAGACCGGGAACTTTCAAAAGCGGCAAAGCTTTTTCTGGAAACATTAGAATCAGACTTTTCAAATCCATAAATTAATTCTATTGATTGACTAATTAATCGCTTAATGTTAGTATCTACTAACTTATATTGTTAGTGTTTGCTAACTTTATTCACAGGAGTTTTTTATGGACGATTCAAAAAAGCTTAAAGGTAAAGACCTTATTAACATCGGTATTTTTGCTGCAATTTATTTTGTGGTAATTATGGCTCTTGCAATGCTGGGCTTTATTCCAATTTTTATGCCATCATATTCAATTCTTATGCCTTTACTTGGTGGCATTCCTTTTATGCTCTTTCTTACAAAAGTAAAAAAGTTCGGTATGGTCTGGATTATGACAATCATTATGGGCCTTCTCATGTGGCTTACAGGAATGTCGTATTACGCTTTTGTAATCGGTATTTTTTCAGGCCTCATTGCAGAACTGATTTTGAAAAAAGGAGAATACAAGAGTGCAAAATGTGCTGTTCTCTGCCATGCAGTTTTCTGCTTCTGGATTGTAAGTAACTATATTCCGCTTTTCTTCTTTGCAGATAAGTATTGGTCAACACGTCAGAATTTTGGTCAGGAATATATTGATGCTCTTACAAAAATGTTCCCTAAGTGGATGTTCCCGGTTCATATTCTTTTGTGTTTTGCCTTTGGAATTCTTGGAGGTCTTCTTGGTCGTAAACTTTTGAAGAAACATTTCGCAAAGGCGGGTATTGTATAACAAGGAGGGGAAGGTCTTTCCCCGCTCTTTCCTAGGGGGCCGCAGCAAGCTGCTTACCCCCTAAGCCCCCCATTTTTACAATTATGGAAATCTTAAAATCATCAAATAAAAAATCACTATTGGATCCCAGAACAAAACTTCTTCTCCTTGCCTTTGTTTCAGTTTTTGTTCTTGGCAATGCAGGTGGAGATTCCTCAGCAGAATTCCGTGTGGCATTAAACTACCTGCCACTTTTGCTGTTGCTCGCTTGTGGCAAATGGAAACCAGTTTTGTTTTCAATAATCTTTTATTCATTAGCTTATGCATTTTCCATGCTGGTAATGCCCCACTGTAAAGGTCTTTTGAACTTTTTGATTCTTGCAATGTGCGGAATCGTTCTCCGCTTTATGCCGGGAATCATGACTGGTATGTATGTAGTTTCAACAACCACCGTCAGCGAATTCATAGCCGCCATGGAACGTATGCACGTGAGCCAGAAAATCACAATTCCTCTGGCCGTTATGTTCCGCTTTTTCCCTACAGTCGTAGAAGAGGCCGGCAGCATAAACAAGGCAATGTCCATGCGTGACATCAAGTTCGGCGGCAAAAAAGCCTTGCAAATGATTGAATACCGTCTGATTCCGATGATGACCTGCTCTGTAAAAATTGGTCAGGAGCTGAGCGCGGCCTCGCTTACCCGCGGCCTTGGCGGTCCTGGCAAACGTACAAACATCTGCAGACTCGGTTTTGGCTGGTGCGATATCCTGACTTTTATCTGCCTGGCCGGCGGACTTTTATTTGTGATTCTTCGGGCCTGTAAGGTGATTTAAATGATTGAATTAAAAAATGTGACTTTTGAATATGGAAGTGCCGAAGGGGCGGCCGGTGGAATTGGAGAGACCGTTTCAAATGGCAGTCTGAAAAATATAAATCTAAAAATAAATGAAGGAGAGTTTGTTCTGCTGACCGGCGGGTCCGGCTGTGGAAAAACTACAATCCTACGACTCATAAACGGCCTTATCCCAAACTTTTTTGAAGGTAATCTTGAAGGTTCGGTTACCATGGACGGCTTTGATGTCAGTCACGCAGAACTTTATGACACCGCGAAAAGCGTAAGCACTGTTTTCCAGAATCCCCGCTCTCAGTTTTTTAATGTAGATACAACAAGCGAATTAGCCTTTGCCTGTGAAAACCAGGGAATGGCAGAAAACGAGATTCTTCGCCGCATTGATAATACTGTCTCAGAGCTTCATCTCCAGCCTCTGATGAACCGCAGTCTTTTTGACTTGAGCGGCGGCCAGAAACAGAAAATTGCCTGCGCCTCTGTTGCAGTTACCGGAAATAAAATAATTCTTCTTGATGAACCAAGTGCAAACCTTGATTTACGCACAATAGATGAACTTTCATGTCTTTTGAAAAAATGGAAAAGCGAAGGCAAAACTATAATTGTTGCAGAACACCGTATTTCATATCTCTGGGATTTAGCCGACCGTACAATAATTCTTAAAGATGGAGAAATTGTAAAAGAACTGTCCCGAAAACAGATGGATAAAATAAGTGAAGAAGAACTTCATAAGCTGGGGCTCAGGACAAATAAGAGTGGTACAGATTGTCGGGTCAAGCCCGACAATGACACACAATCAAAATCCAACAACGGCCTTACTCTGCAGGACTTCTGCTACAAATACAAGAACGGCTACCTTGCACTTAACATTCCGCAGATGCAGATACCGTTTGGTAAAATCACAGCAATCACAGGAAACAATGGCGATGGCAAGACTACCCTTCTCAACTGCCTGTGCGGACTGGGGCATCGTTCAAAAGGGACACTCCTCTACAATGGTAAATCCTATAACCGCCACCAGCGTCAGAAGCTTATTTATCTTGTAATGCAGGATGTAAATCATCAGCTTTTTACAGAGAGCGTTTTGGATGAAGTCCTAATCAGCCAGGACGAACAGAACGAAGAAGAAGCACACCGTATTCTCGCTTCCCTTGATCTTGAACAGTTTGCAAACCGTCATCCGCAGTCACTTTCCGGCGGCCAGAAGCAGCGTGTTGCAGTTGCCAGTGCCATTGCAAGCGGCCGCGACATCATGCTCTTTGACGAACCAACAAGCGGACTGGATTACACTCACATGCTGCAAATTGGAAAAATCCTTCACGACCTTAAAGCAATTGGAAAAACAGTAATTGTCGTAACTCACGACCGGGAGCTTATAAAAGAATGCTGTGATGAAGAAATCTGTCTTTGCGATTTTAATCAAATAATGTAGTAATTTTAATTTCTTTTACCTTACAGATTCAACATCCCAATAAGTCCGAACATTCCAAGACCAAGGCTCGGCATTATGATTCCCGGCAAATCCTGGAACTTTACGGGATTAATCTTACGACAAGTTATACCAAAAATCAGAAAAACAAGAGGATTTAAAATCAGGCAGATTTTTGGTACCACAAGGGCACCGGTCACAATTGCAATAATCACTGTAAATGTTGGTGCAAGCAAACTAATGTAACCTGCGAAAAATGGCACGGTAACCTGTTTGTAAATCTTTTCCAGAATGTCATCTGCAATTTCGAGTGAACCCCTTTTCATAGCTCCCTTATATATCAAAGCCTGGAGGCAGCACAAAGTATGAATAAGGATTCCGGCAAAAGAACCAAAGTATCCAAAGCCTAAAGTAAGATATCCAAGCACAGGCTTGCTTACCGCAATCTGCATTCCAAGAGAATAAAAACCAAGACAAACAAGAGCATCGCCAACAAGCGCAAGTGAAATAGACCAGCCGAATCTCCAGTCTGCCATTTTTGTCCAGTTACTGTCGATATTTTTTGAAGTACCAAGCTTCTT
>JAEETM010000059.1 GCA_016290335.1 Treponema sp.
GAATGCAACAATCTTGCGTTCCTTTTCGTTTTCGCTGCGTGTCTTTTTCTTAAGACCGATGCTTACCTTATCAATTGCATCGTTGAAATCTGCCATGGTAACCTTTTTCCGGCCATTGCGTACGGCAAGGATTGCAGCTTCATTTACAACGTTTGCAAGATCTGCTCCTGCAAAACCTGTTGTTCCGTGTGCAAGCGAAGTAAAGTCAACATCACTGTCAAGCTTAACATTCTTTGCATGGATGCGGAGAATTGCTTCACGACCAGTTACATCAGGCTTTTCTACAGGAACCTGACGGTCAAAACGTCCTGGACGCAGAATTGCAGGGTCAAGAACGTCAACACGGTTTGTAGCGGCAAGCACTATAAGTCCTTTTTCGTTATCAAAACCATCCATTTCTACAAGAAGCTGGTTTAAAGTCTGTTCACGCTCATCGTTACTGCTGAAACCGTTTGCACGGCTCTTTGCAAGCGCATCAATTTCATCTATAAAAATAATACACGGAGCTTTTTCACGTGCCTGCTTAAACAGATCTCGTACACGGCTGGCACCAACACCAACAAACATTTCAACAAAGTCAGAACCAGATATGCTGAAGAATGGAACTCCAGCTTCACCGGCAACCGCACGTGCAAGAAGTGTTTTACCAGTTCCAGGGTCGCCAACCAGAAGAACACCCTTCGGTATTTTTCCACCAATATCCGTATATTTCTTAGGCGATTTCAAAAAGTCAACAACTTCTACAAGCTCTTCCTTTGCTTCATCAACACCGGCAACATCTGCAAAACGTGTTTTAATCTTTCCTTCTTCAACAACCTTTGCTCTGGAAGCACCAACATTAAAGATACTTCCCATTCCGCCGCCACCGGATCCACCGCCCATTTTTCGGAAAATAAAGAAATAAAATAGAAGAATCAAGCCAAACGGCAGAATAAGATTTATGAGCAGCTGAATAAAATAATTATTCTGCTTCATCACAAACTTATACTGAATGCCTTTTTCGTCGAGCAAATCTATAAAGTTCTGCATAAGGACAGAGGCTGTTTTATACTGTTCTGCACTTTTAATAGATTTTGGCTGGAAAAGCTGGATTCCTTTATCATTACCAGAACCAAGGTTTATTGTAGAAGAAGGACCGTAACCGGTAATATAGTTTTCACCAATTTCTACGTAAACAATTTTTCCGTCTTCAATCATCTGCTTAAATTCTGAATAATCAATCAAATTATCAGTTTTTGAAAGGAAAAATACGTCTATAACTGCAAAAGCACAGAGCAAAAGCAGAAGCACACCGATAAATGAAAATTTCGGTTTCTTTTTCTTGTCCTTATTATTGTTTTTATTATCTTCCGGCCCTGCAAATTTAAAGAATTTGTAGGGATCATTCTCATCATTGTTTTTCTTATCTTTGTCGTCTGTCTGATTTTCTGCCATTTAAAAATCCTATAAAATCAATTTTGTTCACTTTTTCCATTTAAAGATAGCTATTTTAAAGATAGCTTTATTAAATATACTGATAATAATTCAAATTGTCACTAAAATAACACTTTTTTTATATATTTTGTAATTTTTCCTTAAGTATTGTTTTTATTTTCCGACAATAAACTGACGTGTTGCCAAAACCGTCTTAGTATTCCTGGAAGATGAACTTTCAGGAATCCCATCAGGAGGTTTTTATGGGATATCAGAACGCTTATAACGCTTATCAGAAGACGAACATAAGCACTGCAAGTCAGGGAAGACTGGTTGTTCTGTTGTACGAGGGAGCAATCAAGCAGCTGAATACTGCTTTGAATTATGTAGAAATTGACGGCAAGATTAAACCGGGCAATATTGAAAAGTTCGGAATCTGCATTCAGAAAACTCAGGCTATAATTACTGAGCTTCAGGTTTCGCTTGATATGGATAAAGGCGGCGATATTGCTAAAAATCTTATGTCGCTTTATGTATTCTTTAACGAAGAGCTGGTATCTATAAACATTACGCACAACAGGGATAAAATCAACTTTATCATCAAAATGCTCAACGAGCTTGTAGATTCCTGGCGCAAAATTGCCAGCAGCACCGCCAACGCACCAGCCGCTAAAGTTGAAAACGTACTTAATATTACGGGGTAAATTAATAAAGAGGGGACACTATTATGGCAGAAATTACACAGGAAGAATTAAACGAACGAGTTGCACTTTTAAGAAGATTCAGAACATTGCTTGAACAGCAGAGAGCAAAGTTCCAGGAATACCTTACTGTTCTTGAAAAACAGCAGGATTCTATTTCATCAGAAAATCCGGAAAGCTTAATTGCACATACAGAACTTGAACAGCAGGTTGTAAAGAACATTGCAAACTTACAGAAAGTAATTGTTCCTATGGCTCAGATGTACAAATCTGCAGCTGCAGTTCCAGGTAATTCATCTGCTGCAAATGATGAAAAAGAAGCTCAGTCTATTCAGCAGCTGCAGAATGAACTTTCTGATTTGCAGAATCGTGTCCTCAAGCAGAACGAAATCAACCGAGATTTGCTCAGAGTTCATATTGAAAGTATCCGCAACCAGATTCAGAACTTCAAAAATCCATATAGAAATGCAAGAAGTGTTTACGCACAGCCACAGAAGGTTGCTTCTCTGGTAGAGGTTGAAGCCTAAGCTTTCAGGAATAACATTTTGGATTTAGAAAAGCTAAACATTGCCTTACTTGTTGCCTACGACAAAAACCGCGTAATCGGCTCAGATGGTAAGATTCCCTGGAGTCTCACGTCTGAGCGAACTCGTTTTAAACAGGTTTGCCACAACAAACATATTATAATGGGACGAAAATCGTTTGAAGAAATAGGACGTGCACTCCCCTACTGTACAATCGTAATAGTTTCAAAAACGATGAAGGCTGCACCGGAAGGCTGTGTGCTGGTGGATAGCATTGAAAAAGCGATTGAATATTGTGTGAATGCAGAAGAACTCTCTGATAATGCGACTGGTACACCGACAGGCACAAGTTCCACCGAAAAAGAAATCCTTGTAGCAGGTGGCGAAGAAATCTACCGTCAGACTCTTCCATACGCAAAAACAGTTTATGCCACAGAAATAGACGCTTCTTTCCCTGGTGACCGCCACTTTCCAAAGCTAACCGGCAGATGGACTAAAACAATAGAAGCAAACTGCGAAGAAAATGACATTCATTATTCTTATGTAACCTATAGAAGATTGTCGGATCAAGTCCGACAATGACAAATAGTTCTACAGTGACAAACAATCCTACACGTAAGGTGCATCAATCGTAACTGCACAGAAAACGCTCTTATCATGCTGTTGAACTGCAATGTTAATTGCTGTAATCAGCTGTTCATCGGTCAACGCACATTCAAAAGGCTTTACAACATCAAAAATAAGATTTGTATGAGTTGGTCCCGGAACCATCCGTACATCGTGGAACATAAGCTTGCTGTCGATTTTTGGCAATTCTTCGGCCAAAACTTTTTTTAGTTCTTCGAGCTTAGTATTATTCGTATCAATCGGGTCCATGTGAATCACAACGCTGCAGTTGAACTTTTTCGAAATCATAACCTCGGCAACATCAATTACATCGTGCAAATCAAAAATGTTCATATCACCGGGAACTTCTGCATGAAGCGAAATCATCATTCGCCCCGGACCGTAATCGTGAACAATCAAATCGTGCATACCGATTATAGGCTTATGCTGTAAAAGCTCCTTTTCAATTTCTTCAACAAGCTCTTTGGACGGCGGATTACCAAGCAGAGGACCGATTGTATCTTTTGCAGCTTCATAGCCGGTTTTAAGAATAAACAGCCCTACAATAATTCCGGCAACTCCATCAACAGGAAAACTCGTAAAGCGCGAAAGAATGATGGAAATAATTACAACAGAAGTTGAAATCATATCGCTGAAGCTGTCTTTTGCAGTTGCTTCCATTGTTACAGAATCAATCTTTTTTGCAATCTGATGGTTATACAAATACATATAGAACTTAATCAAAATTGCAAAGCCCATTACAAGAATAGAAAAAAGATTATAATTCTGCGGCTGTGGATTAATCAGCTTTGTAACCGAGGACTTAATCAATTCAAAACCCATCAGCAGGATAAGGAACGAAATTGCAAGTCCCGAAACATATTCCAGCCGCCCGTGTCCAAAAGGATGCTGAGAATCGGGCTTTTTGGAGGCAAGCTTGAATCCTAAAATCTGCACAATGGATGAAGCGGCATCGGAAAGGTTGTTGAACGCATCTGCCACCATTGCCACCGAAGCCGCAATCGTACCAAAAATAAACTTGAGTGCAAAGAGAATTACATTCAGAAAAATCCCGAATCCGCCGCAAAGAATGCCATACTTTTCGCGTACAGTCTGGTTCTTATAATCCTTATTGTTTTTTATGAATAACTTAGCAAGCAAACGAATCATTTTTGATTACTTCCTTTGAGCAATTTAGTATGCATTGTACATCATTGAACTTAATTCACCAGTACACTTTGCGCACTATTTCAGTTTTTCATTCAACTCATCCACGTACTTCTGAATATCTTCAAAAGTGTTTAAACCGTCTTTACCACGGCGGGTGCGGAATGGAGCACTTTGTATCATACCAAGCATTGCAACCTTAGGGAATGGGAACTTTTTCTCAAACTCTTCGTCGGTAACATTGTCCATAATTGCACAGGCTTTTTTATAATCCTTTGCAATCAGTTTTGCCATTTCCTTTACCTTGAGCATATCGCCCATAGTTGTCTGCGGAGTTATGTTAAAGGCTTTTCCTGATGATGAAGTAACATTAAGCTTTGCAGATAACCTTATGTCTGCCGAAGAAGCACCAACTAGTATTTCATATTCACCACTTGGTGCATACCAGCTGTGAGTATCTTTATTCCAGTAAGCAAAAGAACGCTGATCAAGGCTGATTTTTACAGTTTTTTCTTCGCCAGCCTTTAAGAATACTTTTTCAAAACCTTTCAGCTCTTTTACAGGGCGGATTTCTACACCGGTTTTATCTGCAACATAAAGCTGAACAATTTCTTTTCCTTCCATTTTTCCCTTGTTCTTAATAGTCACAAAAACATCAAGGCCAGCTTTATCCTTTATGGAGCTTGAACTAAGCTTTATATCCTTATATTCAAACTTGGTGTAGCTCAAGCCGTGTCCAAATGGAAAGAGCACCGGCATTTTCCTGCAATCGTACCAGCGGTAACCAACAAAGATTCCTTCTGTATAATAGGTTTCGCGGCCGTTACCAGGGAAGTTCATAAAGCAAGGAGTGTCTTCAAGCCTGATTGGGAAAGTTTCTGCAAGCTTACCACAAGGGTTTGCCTTTCCGTACAAAAGATTAATCTGAGCAGTTCCAATATCTTCACCACCAAGATAACATTCAAGAATAGCGCTAACCTTATCTACCCAAGGCATTGCAACCGGCGAACCGTTATGAAGAACGACAATTACATTTTTGTTTACCGCTGCCAGTTTTTCTATAAGCTCATTCTGTGCAGCCGGCATATCAAGACTGGTTCTGTCTGCCCCTTCCGATTCAAAGCTTTCCGGAAGACCTGCAAATATAACAACCTTGTCTGCTTCAGCCGCAGCCTTTACAGCAGCAGCCGCAAGCTTTTTATCTGATGTAATAAAATCCTTTCCATAGCCCTGTGCGTATTCAACACTTATTCTGGCATTCTTCGCAGCAGTAAGCGCATCGGTCAATTTGTAACATTTAATTTTTGAGCTTCCACCGCCACCATATCTTGGTTCTGCGGCAAATGCACCTACAAATAAAACCTTCTGTCTTTTTGATAATGGAAGCACTTTATTTTCATTCTTCAACAGAACGCATGATTCCTGTGCAATCTTTCCAGATTCTTCATGATCCTTATCCATATCGTAAGTGCCAGCCTGCTTATTTTCAACATAATTAAAAACCCATTCCAAAACACAGCTTACCGATTTATCAAGCTCTTCCATTGTGAGAGTTCCGTTTTTTACAGCTTCAACAATATCGTTATCTGTAAGACCACCACTGTATGGCATTTCAAGATTAAGACCTGCCTTAATTCCCTTTACGCGGTTATAAACAGCACCCCAGTCGGAAACAACCATTCCTTTATAACCCCAGTCTTCGCGGAGCACATCATTCAAAAGCCATTTATTTTCAGAAGAAAGCTCGCCGTTAATTGCGTTGTACGAACACATAATTGTTGCCGGACTTGATTTTTTTACACAGGCTTCAAAGCCGGCCAGATAGATTTCGCGCAGGGTTCTTTCATCAATCATTCCCGATTCAGAGAATCTGTTTGTTTCCTGATTGTTTGCAGCAAAATGTTTAAGAGATGTTCCTACGTTTTTAGACTGAACACCGTTTATGTAAGCCGCACCTAACTCACCGGAAATATACGGATCTTCAGAAAGATATTCAAAATTACGTCCGCACAAAGGAGAACGTTTTATATTGATTGCAGGTCCAAGTAAAGTCGAAACATTGTAGTTGTTTGCTTCTTCACCAAGAATCTCGCCTTCGCGTTTAAGCAGCTCCCTGTCGAAAGAAGAAGCTGTTGCACAGCCGGAAGGAAAGCTTACAGATACACGAGAATCGTTTTCATCTTTGCCATTTTCATTCTGAGTTCGTAAGCCGCTCGGGCCGTCGCTCACCATAATAGATGGAATGCCTAAACGCTCTACAGCCTTTGAACGCCAGAAATCTTTTCCTGAACAAAGTCCAGCTTTTTCTTCCAAAGTAAGTTCGCTAAGAAGCTTTTCTATTTTCTTATTCATAATAACATCTCCTATTAAAAATCATTGTCGGACTCAACTATTTTGTCATTGTCGGACTTGCTCCGACAATCCTTGTCTATAATAAATCTTACGTTATCGTATTTTTACAGTTATTCTTAGAATAAAAGTATCACTATTTTGTATAAACGTATTTACGGCTTTCGATGGCATCTTCTACGTCATCGGGTAGAAGTTCAAAAAAGTCATAACCGGTCATGTCTTCTATTTCATCTACCGAGCAGATGTATTGTTCCCAGTCGCCGGTTTTTCCCATGCCCATACGGTTTGGTACATTTATAGCAATTATAATCGCTTCTTCGTCAATGCGGGAAATATCATCACCACCGTCCGGGATTGCAATTAAAACCTTCCAGGTATAGGCAGGAACATTCATATGAAGAACTTCCTTACTTTTCAGGGTGATTGGGATTTCGTCAAAAGTACCTTTCTGGCTTGTTCCTCCTGTTCCGTAAGGGCCTGCAATTATGTAAACTTCGTTTCCAGCCTTAACCAGCTCGCGCTCATAGTTTTCAAAGTGCATCCATATAACACGGTTGTTGTCAGGTGACTGAGGAACCATGTTAGTCATAAGAAAGGTCATTGAGTTATCAAGCTTTGTTGCAGTTCTGTCGGCAGAAGGACAGACGTGGCCGCGGTCAAAGCCGTATTTGTTGTATTGGTAGTCGGCTTTTTTTACACCGTACCAGGCTTCAGGCAAATCTTCATCCGGGCGGAAATCATCACAGCGGTCGGCAGGTCCCATATTTGATTTATCAAGATGCCAGGCTGCCCAGTTAGGACAAAGAGTTCTTGTATTATACGAAAGCGTATACTGAGGCTTTACCATAAGATAATTCGCATTCATTTGGGAATCGGGCATTGAATCTGTCGGGTTACCAAAATAAAGCGGACTGTTTTCTGCATGTCCCGAATCTGAAGCAGGATTAGAACCTTTAGTTCCACTCGCTGATTTTGAAGAAGGCTTTTCGCTGAAAGCACCGTCTGTAGCAGGCTGCGGAGTCTTGTCCCGCATTATATCGCCGGAAACAGTAATCTTTCCCTGACTTAAAACAATAGAAGTATTAAAAACTCCACCCGTTCCGTTTATTTCACCATAATTTGTTTCAGGCGGATATTCTCCCGAAAGATATTCCGGAATATGATAAAGAATGGGTTCTTCGGTTGTATAAACAGAAAATCCTTCTGCTCCAAACTCAACAATCGGTTTACCGCAGAAAAACCAGGCTGCCGACAAAAGCACAACAAAGCCAGAAACTGCTGCAATAACAATTTTCTTTACTTTTGAAAACTTAGGCTTTGCAGATTCAGGAACATATTCTTCTATTGCAGACATTGCCTTTTCAGCTTTTTCAACCGCCTCTGCAGCATTAAAAGTGATTTTAACTTCCTTTGGATTTTCTTCTGCCTCCTCTTCGGCTTTCTGTGATTCAGGAATCTGAGCTTTTGGAGGATTTTTATTATCTGATACTGTTGAAGTTTTCTTTTCCGTTGATGATGTTGTCTTCTTTTCTGCAGTTGGAGCTTTCTTTTCCGGTGATAATGTTGCTGCTTTTTTTTCAACCGTAGTTGATTTCTTTTCTGTTGTAGTTACTTTTTTTTCTGCAGTTATAGCTTTCTTTTCCGTTGATGGAGCAGACTTTTTTTCTGCAGTGGCTTTTTTCTCAGTTGCAGTTGATTTTTTTTCTGTCGTGGTTGATTTTTTCTCAACCGTAGTTGCTTTCTTTTCAGTTGCAGTTGTCTTCTTATCAGTTGCAGCTTTTTTCTCTGATGATGTAGGAGCTTTTTTTTCAGCTGAGCTTACAGGCTTTTTTTCCGTCGCAACAGAAGCTTTTTTCTCAGAAGCAGCTTTCTTTTCTGTGCCAGCAGGCTTTTTCTCCGTACTTGTGGCCTTTTTTGCACCAGCCTTTTTCTGTTCCCCACCCTTATTAACAGAAGAATCCGCAGAAGTCTTTTTCTTGCTTTCCGCGGATTCTTTTGTTTGAGTCTTTTTTGTACCGTTTTCGACGGTAGAATTATTCTTAGTAGCCATGCTAAGAATAATATCACATTTTACTAGATATTCAAGTCAATAGCGTTTATAGCTTCCTTGACATTTGTTGTTGTTTTTCTAAGATGCTCTACAGCCTGCGTTACACTCTGTGCACTATCCTTAACAGCCTGGAGTGTTTCAAGAATCTGCTGACCGCCTTCATTCTGTTCGGCAACCGCATTTTTAACAACATTCTCCTGATTCGTAACAGCATCTGCAAGAGAAACAATATTATCAATATCCTGTCTTACCGCAACAGCTTTTCCAAATGTAGAATCTATAAGCGACTTAACTTCCTTCAAAACTTCAGAAATCTGCTTAGCCTCTTTTCCAGAACTTTCTGCAAGCTTACGGATTTCATCAGCAACTACAGAGAAGCCCTTACCAAAATCACCGGCATGAGCAGCCTCAATTGCGGCATTCATGGCAAGAAGGTTTGTCTGTGAAGAAATCTGCTGAATTACGCTGGACATTTCGCTAAGTCCGTTAGAACTCTTTTCAATTTCACCAATCAATACGCTGATTTCTTCTATACTTGATTTACCTGTTTTAGTTGCATTTGAAAGTGCAAGCATTGAACCTTCGTTATTTTTGAGAATAGTATCGATTGACTTAATGTTTGCAATCATTTCTTCAATAGCGGCGGCAGAATTATTTACACTGTCAAACATCGTATTTGAAACATTGTGAATTGCATTAACATCACGGTCATTATCACCAAGCTGATTAAGAGAAGTTTTCTTTACCTGGTCAATTGCATTCTGAATCTCTATACTGTGAGCAGCATTGGCTTCTTCAAGCTGATAATTCTTATAGTGTCGGCAGTTTTCCGGCTTGTTCAAACCATTAAAGATTGCAACAGCCATCTGCTCACAGGAACGATAACCGCAGGCACCGCAATTCAAAATATCTTCTTTTGTGCGCTTACCCATATTAAAGTGAATCTCATCAATCTGAGCCTGGGTAGGATTCTTAATAATAGACTTAAAAATACTGCTTCGGTCTTCGTAAGTTCGAGTGTAAAGCCCCGGCTCCCAATATTTATTGATTGTTCTATTCAACTTTTTAAGGGAAGCTTTTCTACGCATTTCTGAGGTCTTCCAATACTTTTCACGATCAGCTTTTCTTGCCTCAATATAGCCTTCCATTTCATCGAGAGTCATTTTATCTACAGCGGTTGCAGGACCAGAATTACAGCCGTGTCCGCAGCTCAAGCAGTCAATCAACTTAAAAACAGGTTTATCTCCCTTATCCATAGATTTAGCAAGCTGAACAAAATATTCTATTATCTCCGGATGACCTTCAATTTTACGGGTCTGTGCAGAAATGCCGGGAACAAATCTTTCTGCCGTATGCATTAATCCACCAGGAGTTGAATAACCAACGCCTCTTTCTGCAACAGGATTAATGTATTTTACTTTAGGGAAGCTCGAAAGCTTAGTCTGTGTTGCCCTGAGATACGACTCAATAGACTTCATCGTAACGTTATAATCGCCAAGACCAGTTTCATCAAACTCACGACGTTTTGCATAACAAGGTGAAATTACGGCAATCTTATAATCCTTGTATTGAGGATAGTAGCGCCTGATCATCTTCATTATGTGTCCCATTGGACTGTCTGCCGGAGCAAGATATTTTAAAAGATTAGGTCTGTACATTTCACAGAAGGAAACAAGTGCCGGACATGGCTGGGCAATTACAAGCTTAGGATTGTTTTTCTTAAGATGCTCTACATAAGATTTAGTGGTAAGCTCCGCACCAAAACTGACATCAAAGAATGCTTCTACACCAAGAGACTGTAACCAGCCGTTCAGTTCCAGATCCTTTCCCTTAAAAGAAACTGAAACTGCCGGAGCCACTATGGCAATCATCTTTGTGCCTTTCTTTAAGTCCTGCATAAATGCGCCAAAATCGTCAATACCATATCTTGCACCGTGAATGCAGGCTGTAAGACACTGACCGCAGCCTATACAAAGCTTGTAATTAACGCTTACGTGGTCACCGGAACCATCGTTACACATTTTTACAGGGCAGGTCCAAACACAAAGGTGGCAGTTAACGCATTTGTCTTTGTCTACATTGATAATCTGTCTAATCTGAAAATCCGCCATCAAAAAAATACTCCATAAAAAAGATTCAAACTATTTTTCTATATATTGTACAATTTCGTGACTTTTTTTTAATTCGAACTCTCTTCTTTGATTTTTTCTATTGCAAGTTCTTTACAACCTGAGCAAGCTGCTCGTCGGTGAGACCGGCTTTTGTTTTAAGGAACTTTTGCGTTATCTGCTGTATTTTTTTAGGATTTGCCTTGCTGCCGCCATTCATGTGCTGGAAGAGATATGGAATTGTCTTCTGAAGATTTTCATACTGCTGCTTGTTTCGCTTGAGACTGTAGTAGTTTTCAAAAGTAATCATATAATCCTTTTCAATTTCTTCCATAGAAGCACCACACAAAGCTTCGAGTACGGCGCAAACATAACCTGTTCGTATTTTTCCTTCCTTTCCGTGAACACAGAATGAATTACCAGGATTTTCTGCAATGAACAGAAGAATATCATGTAATTCACCAGGGAACTCATCTGAAGAATAAGAAGCACTCATGCTCATAAACAAGATTTTGCCTTCATCATAAAGCTTGCCACAATATTCTGGTATATTTTCCCTTGAAAGATACTTTGTCTGAGAATCTGCAAGATTAATTACAGATGTAATATGATTTTTTTCAAGAAGAGCTGCTGCATAAGGGGCGCGAGGATTATCCTCTTCTACAGGAGTTGAAGACCTGTAAAGTTTTCCAGCACCAATGCTGCCCATCTTTACTTCACGGAAGTTTGCAAATACTTCATCACTAGAATAGGTTTCTCTATCATCACTTCTTACAAGGCGTTTTACCTGATAAGTAATAAGATATCCCTGTTTTTCCTTTAATGTAATATTTACAGGAGTGCCCATCTCGGCGCCGGAAACATTCTGAAGGTTTCCCATATTGATAGCTATAGAAACCTCTTCTCCATTAATTCTTACAAGATACTCTCCATTATCAACATCACTATAATCTTTTACAATCGGAGCAGTAAACTTAAAGTTTCCAACTTTTACGTTTACCATATCGCTGGCAGCAAAACCTTTTGCAGCAAACTTTGAATTGGTAATTTCAAGGTTCATATTTCCGTGTCTGTCAATTGAAATAATTTTTGTGTCGACAGATTTTTTTCCCTGAGCGAACAACACCCCTGCCAATGTCATTAAAACTGTAATCAAAGCGATTTTTTTAAGATAGTTTTTCATCATCTTTAATCTCCCTTTTTAAGAGTCTCCTATAAATATATATTTTACCACTGATTTTTAAATAATACAAATCTATTGATTCTCAATAACACTTTTTTTTATTATAATTCTCCTATGAATCTGCTTTCTATCAATAATCTGGCTAAAATAGGACGGGAAAAACCACTTTTTACGGGCGTTACCTTTGGGTTACAGGACGGAGAAAAGGCTGCCCTTATAGGACGAAATGGTACAGGAAAATCCACGTTGCTTAACACTATTTCTGGTGTGCTTCAACCTGATGAAGGTACCGTGGTACTGAACAAAGAAGCCGGAGTTTCCTTTCTGCCACAGAATCCTGCTTTTAATCCACAAGATACAATCCGTCAGCATATTTTTAAAAATGATTCGCCAAAATTGCAGATTATAAATGAATATACAAGACTTTGCGAAGAAATGGCAGCTGGAACAGGTACCGGCACAGGCACCTCTTCTGGCACACAAAAACGCTATGACCAAATCCTCCTGCAAATGGATAACCTTGACCTGTGGAATTACGAATCGCAGATAAGCTCAATACTTTCAACACTGGGCATTACAGACCTTGAACGAAAAATGGGGACACTCTCCGGCGGAATGATAAAAAAAGTCGCCCTGGCCCAGGTTCTTGTTGAAGACACGAAGATTCTGCTGCTCGACGAGCCTACAAACCATCTGGACATAACGACTATCACCTGGCTGCAGAACTATCTTAAGGAAACAAAACGTTCCGTACTTATGGTTACCCACGACCGCTACTTTCTTGATGCAGTCTGCACAAACATATACGAACTGGCACGAAACAAGCTTAAGCTTTATCAGGGAAACTATTCGCAGTATCTGGAAAAAAAGGAAACCGAGGCCGAAATCGAAGAAAATACAGAACGGCGCATAGAATCGGTACTACGTTTTGAACGCGACTGGCTTTTACGAGGGCCATGTGCACGCGGCACAAAAATTAAAGCCCGAATCCAGCGAGACGAACAGCTTATCAACCGCGAAAAGTTCCAGGCAGATAAAGGCTTTACATTTGAAGTTAAAGGTAAGCGGTTGGGCGGAAAAGTGCTGGAATTGCACAATATAAGTAAGAATTACCCGAAAGGTTTTGTTGCACAGGAAGAATCGAAAACAATACCAGTTATTGGTAACTTTTCGTACAAGTTCACCAAGGGACAGAAAATCGGAATCTTTGGCGATAACGGCAGCGGTAAAACCACATTCCTTAACATCGTCACAGGAAACCTTAAGCCAGACACCGGCAACGTAGAAGTGGGCTTGAATACAAAGTTCGGCTACTACACCCAGAACCCGCAGTTCAAAGACACAAACCTTACCGTCCTTGAATACATAAAGGAAACTGCCGAGCGTATGACCTTAAACGACGGAAAAAAAGAAGTAAGTGCCTCCCGTTTCCTGGAAGAGTTCGGATTTGAAGGAAAAATCCAGCATTCACCGGTAAGTACACTTTCCGGCGGTGAGCGTAAACGTCTTTATCTTGTCCGCCTGCTCCTGGAAAATCCAAACTTTTTGATTCTTGACGAACCTACAAACGACTTTGACATCTTCACCATGAATATACTCGAACAGTTTTTGATGAACTACGAAGGCTGTCTCCTGCTCGTAAGCCATGACCGCTACTTTATGGACAAAACTGTTGATTCCCTGTTCATTCTTGAAGAAGACGGTTCCATCAGCGGGTTTGTAGGCAAATGTTCGGAGTATATTGAATACAGGGAAGAACTGCGCCAGCAAAAAGAGAAGGAAGAAAAAGACTCTAGAAAGAACGAACAAAAACAGTTTGATCAAAAACTGCAGGCACAATCGGAACAGGCAGTCCCAAATGAACAACAGCCAGCCAGTGCCACTAAAAAGAAACTCACCTTCAAAGAGCAGAAAGAGTTCGAAGCCTTAGATACCGAAATCCCGCAGCTTGAAAAAGAAAAAACTGAACTTGAAGCACAAATGTCTATCGGGGATTTTGAAAAGCTGCAGGAAGTAACAAAACGCTACAAAGAAGTTTGTGAATCTCTGGAAAATAAGTATGCCCGCTGGGAAGAACTGGCGGAAAAAGCATAAACAGAGAAAACTTAATAAAAAACACAAATAAAAATAATGCAACAGTTTTTAGCTATTCCTGCCGATAATTAAAGAGTAAAACTATCTTTATGAATTAAAAAAGGCAGAAAAGCATGGTAAAGCAGCTTGGAAAATCGATACGGACAAATATTTCGGATTTTTTCTATTTTGTGGGTTATCTGGGAAAACTCATTATCAGTTCGTTTATATTTATGTTCCGTGGAAAGGCTGCAAGAAAAATCCTCATCATGCAGCTGCTTTTTACATACGTTGAAGCACTTCCAATCTGCGGTGTACTTGCAGTAGGAATCGGAACCTCGGTAATTCTGCTTGGAAATACATTTCTGGTTTCAATCGGACAGGCAAAGCTTACTTACGACCTTTTAGTTTTAATAGTAATGCGGGAACTTGGGCCCCTGCTCATAGCATTTGTAGTAACTGCGCGTTCGGCAACTGCAATCGCAACCGAGCTCAGCACAATGGTAGTTGGCCACGAAATCGAAGCATACATCGCTACCGGCGTAGACCCGATTACCCACCTTGCCGCTCCCCGTTTCATTGCCGTAACTTTATCACTCTTTTTCCTGAACATTTATTTTTCTATTTTCGGACTCATGTTACCATCGATTGTAGTACAGTTTATTTCAACAACAGATATTCCCGAATACTTTAACAGCCTGTTCAAGGCAATCACAGTAGAAACAATCTTAATTTCTCTGGGAAAAAGCCTGATTTTCGGCATGATAATTTCGGGCGCAGCAACTCTTTATGGATTTAATGCAGGTTATGCAACAACAGAAATCCCAATGGCAGGCTTAAGGGCTGTTTCTAAAGCCTTTGTCTGGTGTATTATTGCAGATGCTTTTATAACGGTGTTGTCTTATGTCTTCTGAAAAAACTCCTTTGTTCGAAATGCAGGAAATCTCATTTTTAGCAAACGACTACACCATCGTAGAGGATTTGTCTCTTACCGTGGAAGAAGGCACAATTACTGCTTTTCTGGGCGAACCGGGCGGTGGAAAATCTTCTGCATTAAAGCTTATTGCAGGAATAACTACACCAACAAGAGGAAAGCTGCTTTATAATGGAAAAGATGTTTCTATGATGACACGAAAGGAAAATGAAGCTTTTCGTGTTCGAACAGGTTTTATGTTCCAGAACTCAGCTTTATGGCAGAATCAAAACGTATATCAGAATCTTGAACTCCCACTGAGAATCCACTACCCTAAGATGTCTGCCGAAGAACGAAAAAAACGCATTTACGAAGTTTATACACTCGTCGGCTGCGAAAAACCAATCACAATCAGACCAGCCGGCCTTTCAATCGGCGAACAGAAAATGGTTGGCTTTGCCCGTGCGATTATCTGCAACCCTGATATTCTTTTTTTGGATGAACCTACAGAATCTCTTGATGAACGAACCACAAATATATTTGTTTCAATGCTCAAGGATTTTTGCTATAATAAAAAACATACATTGATTTACGTTAGTCACGACACCGAGTTTATAAAAACCTTTGACGGTAACCGGTATGTTTTTGATTCAGGCGTGGTCACTAACAGAATCATAAGGACAAAAAGTAATGAAATTCAGAATTAAGTATGCGGACCAGATTGTAGGAACGCTTTCCCTTCTGGCAATTGCCTCGCTCATTTTTATACTTTTTCTAATCGGCTCAAAACAGAAATGGTTTGTACCAAAGCATCCGTATTATACAATCGTAAACTCAGCCTCTAACGTTTCGGAAGGAATGGCAATTCAGTACAAGGGCTTTGGAATCGGAAAGGTAACCACAATCGAGCTTGATGAAAAAGATCAGGTTGTTGTTAATTTTTACATTTCTGATGAATATATTGACCGAATCACGGAAGGTTCTATTCTGGAGCTTGTTGTAAATCCAATAGGATTGGGTTCTTCGTTAATTTTCCATCAGGGCATTTCATCAACTGTTATAGACGATGATTCCCTTATTCCCGAAAAAGCAAGTGATGAAGGAAAAAAGAACATAGCTTCGCACAGGGTAATCATAACAGACCAGGCCGATTCAATAACTGCCGTTTTCAACTCTGTAGCCGAGCTTATAAACAACGTCAATTCTCTTGTTACCGACTTGAACGGTATTCTTGACGGCTCAAAAGCTGAATCTCCGCTTTCAGAAACTATTTCCGAAATCAATACAATCTTGAATCAGGTTAGCATGTTCCTCGCTGGTGATGATTCTGTTCCTCTTTCTAAAATTGTTGACAGTCTGAACGTTCCAATCAACAAGCTGAACAAAATCCTTACGGACGTAAACGGTGTTGTTAATCAATTCCAGGACACTCAGGGACTTATTCCAAGACTGCTCGAATCTGAAGAATCTCAGGGTGCAATCGACAGTCTCTTTACAAGTCTTAATCAGACAATAACCGACATTAATACAATTTCATCATCACTTGGTAATAATATGCCGCAGATTACGGTAATTCTTACTCAGGTGCAGACACTTATTAAACAGGTACAGGATGTTGTTGTTGCCCTTAAGAACAATCCTCTGATTAAAGGAAATGCAACGGAGCGTGCAGAACAGACAAGTGCAACTCCTAAGCTCAGGGAGGAATCGTTCTAATGAAAAAACACTCTATCGCCGCCGGCCTGCTTTTATTGTTAGCTTCGGCAAACTTTATTTCCTGCGGCTCCAAACCAAAGCGCGAAATGGAAATAACCACAATTCATTCCAATGCAAAAGAAATGCTCGAATCTGCAAATGCAAGCATTCTTTCGGGCGAATACACTAAAGCTGAATACTTTCTGGATCAGGCTGAAAAGCTTTCTATGACAGTTGATGATTACGACCTTCTTACTTCGGTTGCACTTGCTTACGTGAGTCTTGACCTTTCGTACAATCCGCCACACACACAAAAAGCAGAAGCGAATCTTTCAAAGGCAAAGGTTTATGCTTCCTATTCAATCGACACCGATAAGAATACAGCGCTGTGTGCCTTGAGTGAGGCCCGAATCATTATTGCCACACAGGATGAAAAGGCTGATTATTCAAATATAATCAGAACTCTGGAAAAGCATCAGAAGGTTCTTAAAAACGACCCGTACAACGAAGCTCAACTGGAAAGTACAATGGGTGATATTTACCGTGTACAAAAAAATTATCCAGATGCCGAAGCTTCCTACACAAAAGCCGCTAAGCTTTATACCGATAACCGATATCTTTCTGAGATTGGAATTACCTGGTATAAAATTGCACAGGTACGTTCTTTAAGCAACAAAAAGCAGCCAGCACTCGAAGCTCTTGAAAAAGCAATTTTCTACGACCGGGCTGCAGAAAACACTCTTGCTCTTGGTACGGACTATTATGTAAAAGGTATAATCCTTTTAAAAGGCAATCCAACTAATGCCGAAAAGTCTCAGGCAAAATACGCCTTTACCCACTCGGCAGAAATCTTTACCGCTGCAGGTACCGGTATGGAAGCAATGGCTCAGAAGAGTCTTGATGCCGCAGCTGAAATTGAATGATATGACACTGATTCCCGCGGAGTTTTTATGAAGCAATGGTTTGAATCAGAAGACTTTTGGATTAACTACGCTCCCATTATGTACGACGACAATCTTTGGGAAGAAGCGCCCACGGTTGCCAATTATGTAACTAAAATTGCCGGTTTGAAAAAGGGGGACACTGTACTGGATGCCGCCTGCGGTGTAGGACGGATTTCAGTTGAACTTGCGACACTTGGTATGGACGTTACCGGTGTTGATATTACAAAACCAGTTCTGGAAGCTGCCGCTCAGAGTGCAGAAGATGAAGGAGTTTCCCTTACACTTTTGAATCAGGATTTACGAACCTTTACCTCCGAAAAAAAGTTTGACTGCACAATAAATCTTTACACTTCATTCGGCTACTGCGATACCGAAGAAGAAGACATAATTATTTTGAAAAACATTGCAGGGGCACTTAAACAGGGCGGCACCTTTATAATGGAATGTACCAGTCGCGAAACTGCCGTGATGTATTTTACAAAAGGTGAAGAGTTTGACCGTGCAGGCTTTCATGTAAAGACTGAGTTTTCTGTAGAAGGTGCATGGGAAGGATTGCGTTCTAAATGGACACTAATTCCAATTCAGGCAGAAGAAAACATCTCCAGTAACACCACAAGCAAAAGCGGTAGCACAACCAGCTCCACTATCACCAGTGGCAACACCCCCGGCATCATAACTCACACCTATACCCAGCGGCTCTACTCTGCCCCGGACTTGTGCAAAAAAATGCTTTCCTGTGGATTTTCTTCCGCCAACGCTTACGGCGATTTTGATTTGTCACCTTACGACCAGAATGCCCGCACGATGATTATAGTCGCTAAAAAATAACATTCTGTCATTGTCGGACTTGATCCGACAATCCCTACGCTGTATACAGCTTCATCTTTTCTTCTTTGCCGCGGATTTCTGTTTCATCGAGGAAGCTGAGGCTGAAGCCGCCGGCACCATTTTGTGTGGCACCACCAATTCCGTTTCCATCCCCAATCTTCTTTGCCGCTGCTTCCGAAATGAGCAAATCTTTTTTATAAGTTTTGCAGAGGCTTTCCATGCGACTGGCAGTATTAACAGTGTCGCCAATAACCGTGTATTCCATTCGGGAAGCCGCACCTATTGTCCCGGCAAAAACCGGTCCGGTATGAATGCCAATACCAAAACTAAGCTGCGGCAAACCAGCCCGTGCAAACTCCCCGTTCACCGCCACAAGAGCCTTCCTCATATCTAAAGCAGCCTGGAACGCATCAAGCGCACTGTTCTCAGCCTCAACCGGCGCACCAAAAATCGCCATGATTGCATCACCAATATACTTGTTTATAATTCCGTGATGATTTGTAATGCACTCGCCGAGAGCCGTAAAATATTTATTCAAAAGCGACACAACATCAGCCGCCGCCATTTTTTCACTCATAGAAGTAAAGCTTCGGATATCACAGAAAAGAACCGTAACCTCACGTGTTTCACCGCCAAGCGAAATATCCTTTTTCATAAGATAATCGCGGACTTCCGGGTCAACAACCTTACCAAAGGTATCGCGCATAAACTCTTTTTCGGCAAGCGAAACAGCCATATCATTAAAACTGTCGGCCAGAACACCAAGCTCATCGTTAGTAACAACATCAACCTTAGTCTTGTAATCGCCATCCTTAATCCTGCCGGCGGCAACCGTAAGCTTATTAATAGGATTTACAATTATTCGCGAAAGGGCAATACAGATTGAAAAAGAAACAACCATCAGTAGACAGGCTACAAAAATAATTCCCTTATTCATTTCCAGCTTATTTTCTATCTGAACGGAAATAAGATTAACAAGCAGTAGAACTGTAGGAAAGGCTGATGAAACAATAAAGCTGAAAAAAATCAGATGAGAAAACTTTGGCCTTACCGATTTTTTCTTGTGCTTAATGTGGCCATCGGGGAAAACCTTTGGCAGCAGAACGAGGCGGTTCAAAATCTCAATTGTAAGGAAGGAAATTGTATAAGCTGTAACGCCGGAAAAGAATGAGAAAGTCCAGCTTGTAAGTAGAATATCTTTAATATGGATTCCAAGCTTAACTCTTGCGTAGATTACAAAAGGTATTTCAATAAAATAATAAAGGTTCCAGCCGATTACAGATGAAAGTGAAAAAACAGAAGGAATCTCTGCTATGTTTTCAAGCATCTGCTCTTCTGTCTGCAAAGCCTTTGCCGCATACCTTATACACACAACTGTTGGAACCGAAAAAGCTGCAACAATTACAATAGTACCAACATGCAGCGAGTCAATAAACTGGCTCCACAACTGCATATTGTCTGAATCGCCAACAGGCATGGAAACTGCCGTAGCTACAACAACTGCCAATATGTTCGACAGAACAACTATCAGTCCGTAGAGTCGTGTCATATTGGCAATAAACTTTGTATTCATTGGCACGTTATAGTTTGCTGTAAAAGCTGATTACGATTAGTCAAAGAAGCCTTTTGCCTTGAGCAGCTCGGCATTCAAAATACCACCAAGAGCAGCACC
>JAEETM010000060.1 GCA_016290335.1 Treponema sp.
ATGATGATACAAATACAATTCGTGCCGGAGAAGATATTCTTGCGGAAGAAGACAAGTCTCATCTTGAAATATATACAAGAACCTTTGATATTGCTAATAAGACCTGGACAGTTGTAGCTTCTGTTGAAAAAAATGAAATGCATATAATTTCAAAACAGCTGCAGAAACTTTCTTTGATTGGTGGTGTAATAATTGCAATTATTCTTGTAATTCTTGAATGTCTTATTATCAAAATTATTCTTGATAAGTTTACAAATATTAAAAAGAATATTGATGACCTTAATACTGGCGATAAGGATCTTACAAAGCGTTTGACTATCTATCATAACAACTCAATTTCAGAGGTAAAACGTTCAGTTAATACTTTTGTTAATACTGTTCATGAAACTGTTCGCGATATTGGTACGGCAAACTCTAATCTCAGGTCAACCTTTGAAAATGTTAAGACCCAGCTGGATGCAACAAAATCTCAAATGGATAATATCTCCAGCGAAATACAGATTGCCTCAACTACACTTGAAGCCGAAGATAAGAGCGTAACAGATACAAGTGCCCTTGTTACCCAGATTTCTTCTAACATTGGAACTCTTAATCAGATGATTGATTCTCAGGTAGAAGCAATTACTCAGGCCAGTGCCGGCATTGAAGAGATGATTGGAAATATTCAATCTATTACTACTTCTGTAGATAAGATGGCTGGTGATTTTACAGAGCTTAATGCTGCAACTGTAGAGGGAATTGAAAAGAACCGTATTGTAAACGAGCTTTTGAACACAGTTCTTGCCCAGAGTCAGTCTTTGCAGGATACCAACATGGTTATTGCAAACATTTCTTCTCAAACAAACCTGCTTTCTATGAATGCTATGATTGAGTCTGCTCATGCTGGTGACGCAGGAAAAGGCTTTGCGGTTGTTGCTGAAGAAATCCGTAAGCTGGCTGATACTTCTGCTGCTCAGTCTAAGAATATTGGTGAAAACCTTAAGCTCATTGCAGAAAATATCCGTAAGGTAGTAGAAAGTGCTAATTTGAGTAAGGCAAGCTTTGAGGTTGTATCTGATAAGACAAATAATACTTCTGAGCTTGTTTATTCAATCAAGCAGGCAACAGAAGAGCAGAGTGAAGGTTCTAAGCATCTGCTCGAAACTCTTGCTAAGATGAACACTATTTCTGGCAGCGTACAGCGTTCAAGTAAAAAGATTGGCGACCGAGCCCTTACAGTTCTTGATTCAATTGAAGGACTTAAAGAATCTTCAAAGAACATGGCAAGTAACTTCAATAGAATTGTAAGCACAACAGAAGTTACTCAGGAAACAACACGTAACCTGCAGCAGCTTACAGAAGATATGAATCAGGCTGTAAACGACATTTCTGACCGCATTGACGAGTTTAAGGTTTAATTGCCTAATAATAAAATGAAGCTTATCTGTGGTCCTATGGCAACTATTTCTCATCCTGCTTTCCGAATCCTTGTGGAAAGGTTTGGCGGTTGTGATGAATATTTTACAGAAATGATAAATGCGGGTACCCTTGTTACCGGCGGCCAGTTTGAAAAATATTACATAGACCCGGCTCCTGTGCCGCAAAAGCTTGTGTGGCAGCTGACGGGGAAAAATGGCGAGCTGATGGAAGAGGCTGCAAAGGTCCTTGTTGAGCTTCCCGGTATAGGTATTGATTTGAACATGGGCTGTTCTGCGCCTGATATTTACCGTTTTGGTGCCGGAATCTCCTGGATGACAAAACCGCGGGAAGAAACCCGGGAAATGGTTCGCTCTGTAAAAAATGTTGTACAGGGGAGTAATAAACGCCTAAGTGTAAAGCTCCGCCTTGGGGATGATGATTTTACCGAAGAAGGCTTTTTTTCTTTCTGTGATATGCTTGTAGGTGAGGGTGTTCAGCTTCTTACTCTTCATCCGCGCACAAAAAAAGAAAAGCTTACCCGTCCACCGCGTTATTCCTATTGCCAGCAGCTTGCAGAACGTTATAAGGGGCATGTTATAGACGGTAAACCCGTAGAAATCTACCTGAACGGAAATGTACACGATAAGACTTCTTATGATTATACAGTTTCAACCTGCCCAGATGTTTCCGGCATTATGATTTCACGCGCCGCTGTCCAAAAGCCCTGGATTTTTGCGTCATTGTCGGGCTTGACCCGGCAATCTATAGACTTAGAACAACTCAGCCTTGATTACATCACCCTTATAGAGCAATACCAGCCCCCTGAGTTTTGGAAAACCAGACTCCAGCGTTTTTTCACTTATTTTTGCCAGAACTTCAAGTTTTCCCATTATGCTCAGAGCCAATTCTTAAATGCCGCTGCCCAAAGTAATGAAGCCCTCCGCCAGTCAATAATAGATTTTTTTGAAAAATGTCCTGATGAAAGAGTAAAGCAATAAAGCAGTAAAACATTTGCAATCATTTCTTTTTTATGTTAATCTCATCGTTATAACTATAAAAATGCTCGGGTGCCACAATCCCAGTGAGATACCCTGGCGAAAAAATCACAAAACGGCCCACGCCAGAGTCGTAAGGAGATACAAATGGCAAATACTACAGACACACACGCTTGTACATTGGACAAAATCATCAGCTTGTGCAAGAGAAGAGGCTTTGTTTATCAGGCTTCGGAAATCTACGGAGGTCAGGCAGGAGCTTGGGATTATGGTCCTTTGGGCGTAGAGTTCAAAAGAAATATTCAGAACGAATGGTGGCATTACATGACACAGCTTCATGATGATGTTGTTGGACTTGATTCAGCAATCTTCCAGCATCATACAACATGGAAAGCTTCAGGCCACGTTGACCACTTTTCAGACCCTATGGTTGACTGTATTGAATGTAATGCACGTCACCGCGCAGATAAACTTATTGAAGACTTTGTTCAGACTCATCCGGATGTAAATCCTGGAAAACCTGTTGATACAATGACTCATGACGAAATGGCAGCCTTCATCAATGCAAACATCAACTGTCCAACCTGTGGCAGCAAAAACCGCAAGTATACAGCAGTCCGCGAATTCAACCTTATGTTCAAAACCTACCAGGGCCCAATCGCAGACGACAGCCACCTCATCTACCTTCGCCCTGAAACCTGCCAGGGTATCTTTACAGACTTTAAAAATATTGTTCAGTCTAACCGCATGAAGGTTCCATTTGGCGTAGCTCAGGTTGGAAAATCATTCCGAAACGAAATTATTTTCAAGAACTTTATTTTCCGTACCTGCGAATTCGAGCAGATGGAAATGGAATACTTCTGTAAACCAGGAACAGAGGATGAAACCTTTGACCGCTGGAGAAAAGACCGCTGGGCCTTCTATCTTAAGTACGGTATTCCAGAAAAACAGCTCAAGTGGCACCACCACGACAAGCTCGCTCACTATGCAAAAGATGCTTACGATATCACTTACAACTTCCCAATTGGATTTGAAGAGATTGAAGGTATTCACAGCCGAACAGACTTCGATTTGAGCCAGCATCAGATTTATTCAAAGAAGGATATGTCTTACATAGACCAGGAAGACGGAAACAAAAAGTACGTTCCATACGTAATCGAAACTTCTGCCGGTTTGAACAGAAACTTCCTTATGTTCCTTTGCGAAGCTTACGAAGAGCAGAATGTTGCAGAAGCTGGTCAGCCAGAAGATTACAGAACTGTTCTTCATCTTGATCCACGTCTTGCACCTATTACTGTTGCAGTTCTTCCTTTGATGAAGAAAGACGGACTTGCAGAAAAAGCTAAGGAAATCCAGCACCTTCTTAAAGAAGATTTTGTTACTGACTATGATGTTAGCGGAACTGTTGGTAAGCGTTACCGCCGCCAGGATGAAGTTGGTACTCCATTCTGCGTAACAGTTGACTACGACACAATTCAGGAAACAAAAGATGACGGAAGCAAGAACGAACTTTTCAACACAGTTACAGTACGCTACCGTGATTCAATGGAACAGGAACGTGTTTCTCTTGATGATTTAGTTCCATTCATTCAGAAAGCAATCCGCCAGTACAAACCTGTTGTACGTGCAGACAGATAAAAAATGGAATACGTTCGTTTAGGAAAAACTGATTTAATTGTTTCTCGAGTTGGTTTTGGAGCTATGAGGCTTACTGATAGTATAGGTGTAGATGATGCAGCCTATATTGTCAGAAAAGCATACGAATGTGGTATTAATTTTTTTGATACCACACGAAAGGCTCCCGAAAGCGAACGGCTCCTGGGCGATGCTATTTACGACATCAGGAAAAATGTTCTTTTATCTACCGCCACTTCTGGAAAAACTGCTGCAGAAATAAAGGAAAGTCTGGAAGCAAGTCTTATGGCTTTACATTGCGATTGCGTTGATTTGTTCCAGATTGAAGTAGAAAAGTTTCTTCCTTTGAAGGGCGGTGCAGATAAAATCTACGATACTCTTATTGACTTGCAGCGGCAGAGCAAAATTAAGCATTTTGGTATTGTTACCACAAATCTTGATACTGCAAAAAAAGCTGTAATCTCCGATTTGTATGAAACCCTTCAATTCCCTTTCAACATTATCAGCCCGGATCCTTGTGTAGAGCTTGTAAAAATGTGCGAAGAACATGATGTGGGCTTTATTGCCATGCAGCCGCTTGGTGGTGGAGTTCTGGAAAATGTTCCGCTGGCTTACGGCTTTTTGAACCAGTATGAAAATGTTGTACCTTTGTGGGGAATAAAAAAACAGGAGGAGCTTGAGCAGATTCTCTACTTCAATGAACATCCTCCTGTTATTGACGAACAGTTTAATTCAGACGCCGACCGCCTGAAAAACTTTTTCAACTAAAGTCTAATTAAAGAATGAAATATCTACAGTTTCCATATCGCCATCACTTGATTTAGTATCTGGTTTTGGAGCAGGCTTGTTAACTGCTGGTTTAGTTTCTGCTTTATTAGCGTTACTGCCGGCTGAAGTTGTCGCTGCTGTCGCTGTAGAAGGTCTTACAGTCTGTTTTACAGTTGGTTTATCTACAGGAAGTGAATCAATGACAGCAGAATCAAAAGGTTCAAGATCTCCAACAGGTTCAAGTAATTCAGTAATCTCATTGTCTTCAGCAGCATTAACAGATGATTCAGATGAATTATTGCTGTTCGGATTTTCCTTTGCATTAATAAGCTTAAGTAAATCTTCCTGCTCACGCTTGCTCATAATTCTTAAAATCTTTATATCACTGTTTGCCGTTTGAATTACAAGAGGTGCTCCATCCTTATCTTTTTCTGTAAGCATCTGAACAACTGGAAGCTTAGGATTATCAGGATTTGTGTCGATTACAATTCCAGGTTTTCTGTTAGAAAGAAAAACATAAGAACCAATAGGGTAGAGCGAAACTGTATATAAAAGTGCTTTAATAACATTGTCATCATAAGGGTGATTCTGATTCTGGAGCAGCTCAAGAATTGCATCAAAGTTAGAACGTTCTGCCCTGTAATTTCTGGAAGAAGTAATAGCTTCGTAAGAGCAGGCAACAGAAATAATCTTTGCAATTGAAGAGATTTTATCTCCAAGAATACGTCTCGGGTAACCGGTTCCATTTTCCTTTTCGTGATGTTCAAGAACACCAAGCTGAATGTTTAATGGAAAGTTTAAATCCTTAACAATTGTATAACCGAAAATCGGGTGTTTATAAATCTGAATTCTTTCGCCCGGAGTAAGATTTTTATCTGTCATGTAAATCTGCGGTGGAAGTCTGAGCATACCTATTTCGTGAACTATACAGGAAACACCAAGCTCAATCATTTTAGAAATAGGCATGTGCATCTGCATTGAAATTGCAAGAGCGAGAATAGTTGTTCTTATAGTATGAATTACAAGAAAGTTTTTACCCGAAGCTTCAATGTTATTGTTTATGCGGAGAATATAGCGTCGGTTATCTCTTATAAATCCGCACAAATCTTTTACAAGGTCAGAAACCTCTTCCTGATCAATTTCTTTGTGAGTTGCGTAATGAGTAAAAATCTCTTCTACATAGTTTGTGTATTCATCATAAACCTTCTGAACCATTGCAATACGAGATTTATCACTACCGTCAAGCTGAGAGTTCAAAGAATTCTTAATTACCTGTCTTACTGATTGACCGATTTTTGCCTTATTTTCTTTGTTCTCTCCCTTATCGTCAGATTGTTCTGAAGCTTGCGCCGAGGTAGGTTCAGCATTCGAAAAGAGATTATTTTTAAAATCAACTGTTCCGTTGCATAAAAACTCGTCAAACTCCCATTCCTTAAGGGCTGGCCCCAATTCCTTTGGAGCAGGGCAGCCGGCCGGGAGAAGAACAAAGTTTTCATCGAGCATAAGATCGTTTGTAAATGAAAGCTCCTCTCTTAATGAGGTTATAGGGTATCTCTGCATTTTCTTATCCTCTTACTATTCTGAATCATCCGAATCATCACTAATAGTTATAATCTTACTGTCTATATTTTGCAAAGCAGTCAAAACTGTATCAGGACGATGCCATCTCTTAGCAATAATATATGGTGTTTCACCGGCAACATTTCTTATATCTTTATCAAGTCCATATTGTACAAGTCTTGTAATAGTTTCTGCAGATGAAGTTTTTGCAGCAAAATGAAGAATTGTATTTCCCTGCATATCTGTCATTGAGCGTGCATACTTAGCGATATAAGAAATAATCTGTTTATTATTGTTTTCAAGTGCAATAGTAACTGCATTTGTTCCTTTTCTATCGATTGGCTGGTATGGATTAGCTCCGTTTTCCAGAAGAATCAGAGAAAGTTTTTCGTTGTTGTTTGCAATTGCATAACCGAGTGGTGTATAACCATCAGCATTTCTGGAATCCATAGGGAAGCCTTCTTTTATAAGGGTTCTAAGCAAATCAGGAGAACCATCATTCTGTACAATAATATGAATTGGAGAGTTACCGTCACTGTCTGTAATGTTGAAAGAGTTTCCAAGTACAGCATTGATTACAGAAAAATCTTTTTTCAAAACAATAGAGAAAGGAGTTTTTCCCTGTTTGTCTCTGGAAAGAGGATTTCCGCCAGCTTCTCTTATAAGAGTGATAATTTCCTTGTTTCCTGTTGCAGCTGCTGCATGGAAAGCGTTCTGTCCGTTTACTTCCTGAAGGTTAGGATTGGAACCATTTTTCAAAAGCAGCTTAACCATATCAAGATTCTGAGTTTTGATTGTATCTACAAGAACAGAAACACCGTTTGTATCGCAGGAGTTAGGATCTGCTCCATTTGCAAGCAGATAGCGGGCAACCTTATATTTTCCGGCTGATGTAGCTTCTGCCAGTGGAGAACGACCGTTACTGTTCTGTGCATTTATGTTAATTCCAAGTTTAATAAGCATTTCTGCTGATTTTTCTGCATCCCATCTAACGGCAATGTGGAGAGGAGTATTACCAAGATGTTCACGTTCTCTAAAGGAACCGCCGCAATCAATTACCGTCTGCAAAATCTTAGGGTTGTTTGTTTTAGCCGCACTGAACAAAGGAGTTTCTCCATTAGCATTCTTTGCATTTATGTCAGCACCTTTTGTTGTAAGAGATGTAATTGCCTGACCAAACTGCCATTCAGCTGCATAATGCAATACAGTGTTACCACTTCCATCTGTAGAATGAAGTGTTTTAGAAGTGAGAAGCCAGTTCTGAATGTCTCCGTTACCTTTAAGTGCTACACGCAATGGAGAATTGTTGTCTATATTTGTAGAGAAAATATCTGCATCTTTAGCAATTAATAACTCTCCAACTTCCTTCCAGTTCTTTTCAACAGCAAGGAACAAAGCAGAATTACCGTCTCTGTTTCTGATGTTTACGTCATCAGTAAGGCTGATAATGTACTGGATTTTTGCAAGAGGAGCATTTTTAATAATTGCTATATGAAGCGGAGTATTACCTTCAGAATCCTGTGTGTTGCTGTTTGTTTTAGTAACTGTAGATTCAAAGATTTCATCATCAGAAGCAAGTGCAAGAGAAAGAGGTGAGTCTCCATGTGTATCTTTTGTATGAATGTTTGCTCCGTAGAGAGTGAAAAGCCTTGTCATTGCAACATCCTTCTGCTGGATTGCAATTGCAAGAGGTGTAACACCTTCCTTGTTTCTTGCGTTGATGTCTGCACCATTTAATGTAAGCATACGCATTACGTTTGTAGAAACATGGAGCATTGCTGCTGTATGAAGAACTGTATCACCGTACATATCCTTTTCTTTAAGGTCTGCATGGTAATTAATAAGAAGATTATATGTATCGTAAACCTTTTTCTTAGGAATTATAAGGAGAATAGGTGTTTTTCCAAGGTTGTCTTTTGCATTTACGTTTGCACCTGCATCCAGAAGCATACGTGCAATTTCAAGGTTTCCGTATCTTATTGCTTCGTGCAGAGGGGTTGCACCGGAGCTGTCCTGAACACTTGTATTTGCATTGTTTTCCAGAAGGTATGTAGTAATTGCATTGTGACCATAGATTGCTGCAAGATGGAGAGGGGTTTGTCCATCTTCAAAGCGGTTGTTAAGGTTACGGGCTGCAATTGCATCCTGGAAGTAAGAGAAGTCTGTTTCAATTTCTGTAGCGCCACCCTGAATTAACTCTGCAGCAATAACAACAGAATCATAATCATCAATTTCACTGAAAGCTATATCAAGAGGAGTTTTGCCTTTATCATCCTTTACAGAAATAGGAAGCTGCTTTTCAATGCATTTTCTTATTCCCTGGAGATTCTTTGTTTTTACAAAATAGTGAACTATAGTCTGGCCTTCAACATCTCTGATCTGGCCGGCTTTTGTAGTGATGAAAAGATCGTAATAAAGATTGTTTGAAGAAAGACCTAAATCAAGCGCTGTAATACCGTCTGCATCTCGGGCAAAAAGGTTTCCACCGGTAGCGGCAAGCGTTCTGGCTGCTTCATAGGCATCATTTTTGATTGCAACATGAAGAGGAGTGTCCCCGTTGTGATTTTTGAGTTCAGGATCAGCTCCCTTAATAATGAAGAATGTAATCAAATCAGGATCATTCATCTGTGCTGCCAGATGAAGTACAGTATTTCCTTCATTATCAATTCCATTTATGTCAAACTGATACATAAACTTAGATTTTGCGGCTTCTACCTGTCCTTCTTTTAACATATCCTGTGGAGTTAAAGATTTTGAACCCGTGCCCGGAGTTTTAGATGATTGGCACCCCGAAAAAGCAAGGACAGCAGATAAGGTAATAAAAAAAGCAATCTTTTTATTCATATTTTCCCCTCTAATAACCTGTATTTGAATTTAAAAAAATCCACTTCTATAAGTGTTATATCGGGTGATTATGAACGTTGATTTAGAGAAATCTTAACGTTTTTTGATTATTTTATTCGATTTATTTTCCGGAATCCTTTGCGCAGCTCTGGCAGATTCCCCACAGATTTGTCTGAATCTTTGAAATTGAAAAGCCGTCCGGTACCATTGTAGAAATATTCTGGAAAAGGTTAGTAACTTCTGTTCCTGCAAAAACATCAAAAATACCGTTGCATTTCAGGCATTTAAAGTGAAGGTGATCCCTCATTTCTGCATCAAAACGCAGCTTGTCATCTTCTATTTTAATAGTCTGTATAATCTTTTTTTCTTCAAAGAGCTTGAGCGTATTATATACAGTTGTTTTAGAAAGAGTAGGATAAATAGGATTTAATGCATCGTAAACGGTTTCTACATCAGGATGAACAGGATGTTCGCAAAGGTATCCATAAACCGCAATGCGCTGAATAGAAGGTCTAATACCCGCATCAGCAAGAATAGTCTGATATTGCTTAGTCATTTCTGATTTCCTTATAAAATTGCAATTATTATAATAATGGATTTAGTTTAAATTAGCAATAGTGTTATATATAAAAAATAAATTGCTTTTACTATATACTTTTATTATATTAATTGTATGACTGATGATATCGAACAAAATACAATAGAAGAAAACTCTATTATTCCTACAGAAAAAATGCTTCCCGGCAAGCTGCTTCTCATTTCGCTGGATGCCCGTCCTATCTTTCCAGGCATTTTTACTCCAATGATGATTGAAAAGCCGGAAGAAGTTAAGGTTGTAGAAAAAGCTTACGAAGATGACGGCTTTCTTGGTATTGTGCTTTCAAAAAATCATGAGGAAGCCCCTGGGGTTTCAGATTTATACAGGGTTGGAACAGCCGTAAGAATCATAAAGAAAGTAGCACTTCCGGATGGCGGAGTTAATATTTTTATTTCAACGTTAAAGCGTTTCAGAATCTTAAAAACACTCCACGAAACCGCACCAATGGCTGTTACAGTTGAATACCTGGAAGAGGAAGAAGCCGATACCTTTGAAGTAAAAGCCCTTACCCGTGCGCTTATAAGCGAAATGAAGGAGATTTCTGATAATAATCCTCTTTTCTCTGAAGAAATGCGCATCAATATGGTAAATATCAACGATTCAGGGAAAATTGCAGATTTTGTTGCTTCTGTTTTAAATGTAGAAAAGGAAGAACAGCAGAAGATTCTTGAAACCCTTAATATCCGCCAGAGAATGGAACGGGTTCTTGTATTTATTAAGCGTGAACAGGAGCTTCTCCGTGTACAGATGAAGATTCAGCGGGAAATAAACGAAAGGGTAGAGAAAAACCAGCGTGAATATTTTCTGCGTGAAGAAATGCGTTCAATTCAGGAAGAGCTTGGCGAAGATGCAAACGGAAATGCAACCGACTACCAGAAGTTTAAGCAGAAAATTGAATCGTTGAACTTCGAAGGCGAAATAAAGGAAACCGTAGAAGATGAGCTTGAAAAGTTCAGTCTTCTTGATCCTAATTCAGCTGAATACATTGGTACAAGAAACTTCCTTGAACTTGTATGCCAGCTTCCATGGCCACAGACCCAGACCGTAAAGGATGATTATAACCTTGCAACTGCAAAAGAAATCCTGGAAAAAGACCATTTTGGGCTTGATGACGTAAAAAAACGTATCCTTGAGTATCTTGCAGTCCGCCTTATGAAAAAAGACAGCAAGGGTTCAATACTTCTTCTTGTTGGACCTCCTGGAGTTGGTAAAACAAGTGTCGGTAAATCAATTGCCAATGCAATGAATAAACAGTTCTACCGTTTTTCTGTTGGTGGAATGCGTGATGAAGCAGAAATTAAAGGTCACCGCCGAACATATATCGGTGCCATGTGCGGAAAAATCATTCAGGGCTTAAAGATTACAAAAAGTCTGTCCCCTGTGTTTATGATTGATGAAGTTGACAAAATGGGTGCCAGTCACAACGGAGACCCTGCCGCAGCCCTGCTTGAAGTTCTTGACCCTGAGCAGAATGTAGCTTTCCGAGATAATTATCTTGATTTGCCTTTTGATGTTTCAAATGTATTCTTCATTCTTACGGCAAATACACTCGATTCCATACCGTCACCTCTTCTGGATAGGGCAGAAATAATTGAGCTTTCGGGCTACATCGACCAGGAAAAGCTTGAAATTGCAAAAAAATACCTTATTCCGAAGAATCTTGCAAAAAATGGTTTACAGAAGAATCAGGTTAAGTATACCAAGAAGGCCTTGTACAGGATTGCAGAAGAATACGCAAGAGAATCTGGTGTGCGCAATTACGAAAAGTGCCTCGATAAGATTCACCGTAAACTTGTTACAGAAATGATTACAGAAAATCAACCTGATAAAAAATACACAATTGATGCAGAAGATTTGTACAAGTACCTTGGAAAGCCTGTTTTTGATGAATCAGAAATAAAAACTGCGAAGGTACCGGGTACTGCAATCGGTCTTGCCTGGACAAGCATGGGCGGAGATACACTTCTTATAGAAGCAACCTCTTTTGCAGGAAAAGGTGGCCTTGTACTTACCGGCCAGATGGGCGATGTAATGAAGGAATCAAGCCAGATAGCTTTTGACTGGGCAAGAAAGTGTGTTCTTGAAAAAGGAATAAAAACTGCCGAATGGTTTGAACAGAATATTGTCCATCTTCATATTCCGGAAGGTGCAACACCAAAGGATGGACCAAGTGCGGGAATTACAATGGCAACAACCTTTATTTCTCTGTTCACCGGAAAAACAATAAAGCCGCATCTTGCAATGACAGGCGAGCTTTCTCTTACGGGGCAGGTACTTCCAATAGGTGGCCTCAGGGAAAAAACAGTTGCAGCTAAGCGTAACAAAATCAAGACTATAATTATTCCTAAAGCTAATTTCAGAGATCTGGAAGATATTCCTGAAAATGTAAAGGAAGGAATAAAGTTCATACCTGTAACCGACATAAAGGAAGTTCTGGCAGAAGCCTTAAAAATGGATTTATAAATCATCTGTGTAAGAACATGCAATTCACAGTGTTTGCACACTTTTTCCATAATTAATCCACAAGTTATCCACAATTATTGTTCAATTGGCCGGATTTCTTGTGGATTTTTATTTTTCTGTGAAAAAGTCTGTAAGTTTTACATAACAAGGAAAATGGAATCTAAATCTATAAAATATATAGAGATAGATATATTTCTATGATAAATGTGATAATCATTATCAAATCTGCCGCAAATGTATAGAACTTGTAATACTACTATACTTCACAAAAAAGAAGTTTTTTAAACAAGTTATCCACAAGATATCCACAAAGAACAATTGACAGAAAAGGCATAAAAAAGACCTGGTTAAGAATAGACTTTCGCCTACCTGTACCAGGTCATTTTCAGTTTAATTATACTGTATATAATCAGTATTTATACTATTTTAGCCTAAAGAAACTTCAGCCTTATCGTTAATAGCTATAATAGATTTACAGCCTGAGCATCGGAATCTTCCTGCTCTTGTAGCTCTAAGCTTTTTGCTGCATACCGGACATGCAATTACAAATGGGAATACAGAACCGGCACCTGCACTTTCTTCAGCAAAGAATGCTATAGCTTCTTCAGCAGTATTCTTGATATTGAAGAACTGAGAAAAACCGAGAAGCTGGAATACTTCGTAAACCTTTGACTGAATTTCAAGAAGAACAATATCTCCACTCTTAGGCTTTACCATCTTTAAGAATACAGTAAAAGAACCGATTCCTGTAGATGAAACATAATTCAAGGAAGAACAGTTGAAAATCAGATTAATATAACCGGCTTCAATAACATTTGTTATTTTCTTCTGGAAGAAACTGGAATTATATGTATCGATGTAACCACTAAGATAGATAAAAAGACCATCCTTTACACCTTCTGCTCTCCTTAAACTAATGGTAAGACTGTCATCTCTATCATTGTCAAAACCAGGAATAATATCATTATTGCTATCCATTCGCTAACTCCACCAATTTCTTAATAATAATTTAACATTATCTATTCAAATATGATACAATTATTGTAGACATCTGTCAAATTATTTATCAAAAAAAGAATAAACAATTAACAATTTTGTTTATTTCTTCGATAATTGAAATATGAAAAAAGCCCTTAAGATGATTTTATTGTACCTTTTTCTATTAATTGCCTGTACTGCAATAGGGACAGCCCTGTATTGTATTTATTTGAATGTAAGCGGCTCTGTAACAGGAATTAAGATAAATCTGTTCGATACTGATGTTTTGTTAAAGTCATTTTTTTATATTGCTGCGTGTGTAATTATCTGTATTGGTCCTTTAGTTTCGTTTTTATGTATAAGAAATAATGGTGGTATTTCCAGACTTATTACCTATATAATTCTTTCCGGTCTGGTATGGTGTCTTTTGCTTCCGCTTGTAATTCATTTTGGAAAAAAATACGATTTTAATAATCCTTCTATAGAATCAGAAAATGTTGCTTTTTCCGCAGATTGTTTCAGAAAAGGGGAGAAAAAAGTTTATTATTTCCTTGAAGATATGGAAAATAACGGAACCTTATATTTCCCGTCTGCACAGGCTGTAGTTATAGATACAGATGCTTTTGGAACAGTTAGTATTAAAGAAATAAGAAATGATCCTGGTTTTGAATTGAATAATATAAGCGGAAACTACCGTGATGTTATAGTAAGCGAATCTTTTGAAGAAGATTATGTAAATCTGCCAATTAATTTCCATACAATAATAGGAAGAGCTGTTAATTCAGTTGAACAGGGATGGACTTTCTTTCTGGGATTCTTATCTCTTGGCCTTTTATTATGCTGTTTATATGGTATTTCACGTCTTTTTGTATGGAAACTCATTAATTCAGGCTTTGTTATTGCTGTGACCTCAATAATCCTTTTTATAAATACTTTCTGCACAACATCACCGTTTTTCAGCAGTCTTATGGAAAAAATCAACAGTACAAGTTTTTTTGCCTTCTTGGGACAATATATGTATGAACCTTTCCTTGTTTTTTTAAATCTGGTGTTCTCAATCATCGTTATCCTTGTGGGAGTGATTGGATTTATCCATAGAAAAAAGAAGGGACAGCCTCAGTAATGGAGTAACGGAGAAAGCAGTATGAAAAAAATATTAGGAATGTTATCAGTTTTTTTGGGAATAGCTTTTGTCCTCTGCTTTGTTCTGGGATTTGTTTTACCGGTAACAGAAGGTGTGCCTGAAAATGGCAGATTTATGTTCAAGTTCTGCACCGGTATGGAATATTTTCTCACATTTCTTCCGGCCGTTTTATTTACAGGTATTCTTGTAAGCTTTTCAGTACACTTTGGCCATAATGCAGAAGGCTCTACTACAAGTTTTGCACCTGCAATGTTCACTCGTTATAAAAATGTAATGATATCTAGCCTTATCTGCGCTTTCCTGCTTATGCTTTCAAACGAAACAATAGGTATGATGCTCAATCACAAAAAAGAAAAGATTGTTACCCGTCCAAAAATAATTGCGCAATATATTGATTCAGGTAAAACCTTGTACAATCAGGGACTTTATGACCGTAGCCTTATGTATGCAAATGCCGCCCTTAGAATGGATCCTAACTCAAAGGAAGCGCGCAATCTTGTCAGCATGATTGATATTGAAATGAATCGCTCATATATTCAGGACCTTCGTTTTGACCTTACAAATGCAGAACCTGTTTATTCCGAAGATAATTCACTTAAAATAGATAAAGAGCAGCTTTTAGATGCTTATAAATGTCTTCTTAAAGCTTCTTCTGCCTATGATAGCGGTCAGTGGTTCGATGCTCATTATTATGCCGAAATGGGCATAAAGCTTGCCACTTCTAAAGACCCTAATGTCCAGAAGCTCAGACAGATTTCTGCTGATTCGTGGAACAATCTTACAGACCTCAATAAAACTGCAAAAACTCAGTCCGAAGAGATTTTTGAAGAAAAATACCGCGGTTTTGTTGCGCTTATGGAAGATGATGATTTACAGGCTTATTATATTTTCCGTTACCTGAACGAAACTTACCCTGAACTTGAAAAAGATAATGATGTTCAGTTCTATTTTAAGGTTGCACAGGACAGGGTAGAGCAGAAATACTTTTTTATAGACGAAACCTTTGAGCTTAAAAGCTTTGAAGATGCAAATGACGTTTACTTTAGTTACAGGCAGCTTGACGGTTCTACAGATATAATTTACTTCAAGGGGCTTTCTTATTTAAAATCTGCAGGTTCATCTGTTCAATATCTGCGTGACCTCACAATCCTTAAGATTAAAAACGGCAAATGGTTCAGAACAATGCATGTGCCTTATGCAAAGGTTATGCCAGTTTCTGTAAAGAGTCTTAATACTACAACAAAAGCCATGCTTGGTATTTCTGATGATGCAGATTTTGTTCCATATATTTTATTAAAATCAGTTGGCCGTGATGATTCAGATCAGGAATACACACCGCTCTATACTTATGCCGACGGTGAAACAACAAGGGTTCCTGAGTATATGATTTATCCAATGCTTTATTCTGATTTCCTGCTTCTTGAAAAAACAGCATCAAATCCAAAAACAATGCCGTTATCTACGCTGTTTGCCCTTAATTCAAAAGCATCTGATTACGGCTTTACATCTGAATTGTTCAGGCACACTCTGTTAAACCGTCTGCTTTATCCTCTTTTTATCCTAATAGTGATAATGATGATTGGCGTTTTCAGCTGGAGCTTCAGGATCGGTCAGACACTCTACTTTAGAATGTCCTGGGTTTTCAGCTTCCCGTTCTTCATGGTGATTATGTATTTCTTCTACCATATAATGCTCTACATTTTCAAGCTCCTGAACTACGCTTTGATTATTCTCACCCAGGGAAAAGGTGCCCTCTCCATAGGCATAGTTTTCTACATAATCCTGTTGTTGATTTCTTCTATTTATTTCCTGTCTCAAAAAGCTGAATAGTTTAATACGTACTATTGTCTTAATCCCCGCATAGTATTAGAATATTCAGCGGTAGGTTTATTATGAGTATTGAAATGCTTGATAAAGCGATTCGCCGTGTACCTGACTTTCCAAAGCCAGGCATTCTTTTTTATGACATCACTGGTGTTCTTATGAACCCGGATGCCTTCAAGTTCTGTCTTGATAAAATGGTAGAACTTTATAAAAATCAAAAGTTCGATGCAGTTGCTGCTGTTGAATCTCGGGGATTTATTTTTGCCGCTCCTTTTGCAGAAAAAATGGGTATTCCGCTTGTCCTCATCCGTAAAAAAGGTAAGCTTCCAGGTGAAACATATTTCTGCAGTTATGCGCTTGAATATGGTACTGCAACAATAGAAGTCCATAAATCAGATGTAAAGAAAGGACAGAAGTTCCTCGTTGTAGACGACTTAATTGCTACCGGCGGAACACTTGCTGCTACCCGTAATCTTATAGAGCAGGGTGGTGCTGAAGTAACAGATTTCTTTGGAGTAATAGGACTTCCTGCCTTGAATTACGATAAGGTTCTTGCACCATGTAAAGTAACAACCCTCATTAATTACGACGGTGAGTAAGCTCTAATCTAAAATCTCGAAAATATAAGGAAACAACAATGTATAAATTACCCGCAAAATATAAATCAATTTTAAATACACGTGAAACAGAACACGCAATTGTAGCTATCAAGGATTTTTTCCAGCTTGCACTTTCTACAGAGCTTAACCTTACCCGCGTTACAGCACCTCTTTTTGTAGAAGCCGGCACCGGAATCAACGACGACCTTAATGGTGTAGAACGCCCTGTTTCTTTCCCTGTAAAATCAATGAACGAAAAGAAAATGGAAATCGTTCAGTCACTTGCAAAATGGAAAAGAATGAAGGTTACCGATTTAGGACTCGAACCAGGCTTTGGAATCTACACAGATATGAATGCCCTTCGCCCTGATGAAGACCTTGATGCAATCCACTCTATCTATGTTGACCAGTGGGACTGGGAAATGGCAATCGAAGAAACAGACAGAACAGTTTTCTATCTTCACGAAATTGTAAAGAAGGTTTACCGCTGCTTGAAACGTACTGAGTTCTTCCTTTACGACCGTTACCCTGAACTTAAGCCTGTTCTTCCAAAGCATATCAAAATCCTTTTTGCCGATGATTTACAGAGACAGTATCCAAATCTTACTCCAAAAGAGCGAGAAAACAAGGTTGCCAAGGAATACGGAGCTGTATTTATTACAGGTATTGGTGGCAAAATGGATGACGGCTCTATTCACGATGGTCGTGCTCCTGACTATGATGACTGGATTACAGAATCTGGTGACGGTCACCGCGGTTTGAACGGAGATATCCTTGTATGGAACCCTGTGCTTAATTCTGCTTTCGAGCTTTCTTCTATGGGTATCCGTGTTTCTCCTGCATCTCTCAAGGCTCAGCTTGAAGAACGTGGCATGATGGATAGGGCAGAGCTTGCATTCCATAAAAAGCTTCTCAATGGTGAACTTACACAGACTTTGGGTGGCGGTATCGGTCAGTCAAGAATCTGTATGTTCCTTTTGCGCAAGGCTCATATTGGCGAAACACAGGTTAGTGTCTGGCCTGATGAAATAAGAAAGGATTGTGAAAAGCACGGAATCGTCCTTTTGTAATTCAATCCAAAAATCTGGAAGTTTGATTGAACAAAGAGTATAAGTTTTCGGCCGATGAATTAGAGTCTCAAATACCAACCTTGAATGATAAGGGTATAACTGAGTTTTCCATTCATGACGAAGACTTGTCTAAAAATAAAAAACGACTTGTCCGAATTATAAACGAGCTTGCACGTTACGCACCTGAAGTTTTTGTTTCTCTTTTGATTGATGTTTCCTGCATAGACAAAGAGGTTGTTCTTGCTGCAACTCAAATCTACTGTGCTTTTGAAATCCCGCTGACGGTAGAAAAAAAAGGTGATAAGCTCCTTTTTGATAAAAAGCTTTATGCACAGAAATCAAAGCTTTTGAATGATTTTGGAATTGTGTTTGGATTTCAGATGACTTATGCAATTATTCCCGGTGATTCGCTTAAAGCTTTTATGGACCGCCTTGATTTTGCTGTGCAGCAGTATCCTAACCATATTGATTTTCCACAGACAGAAAACGGTGCAGCAGAAGCTTTTGAACCGAACGTAACGGGCTTTTTTTCTGCCATAGATATTCGTGGTGCAAGAAACGTAGCTTTTGCCTGCCGAACTTTTTATTCAACAGGAAGGGCTGTCCCATGGATGCTTTCTGTTCTTAAACCGCTTAAAATCTATCCTTCAAAGTTTTTTGCCGATTTTGCAGAATGGCAGCTTTGTAACAACTGCGACTACAAAAGCGGCTTTTTACCGGAAAGTCAGAATCACAAGGATATAGAAAAAATGCAGCTTGTTTTCCTTGACGAAAAGTACGAAGAAAAACACTGCCAGGATATGATTCCGCTTGTAAACGATATTGTAAAAATAAACGGAGCAATGTCCCGCGTTGTTAGTGATAATGAAGAAGCTGTAATTGAAACTTCCTATAACCCGGATGATTTGCTTGGTCCCGAAAGCTTTGATTTACGCAGCTTTATGGAAAATGTCTGCATGGAAGGCTGCCGTGTAAAGATTTTTGCCGGTGAAGAAGGCCCTGATTACGAGTATTAATGCATAATTCATAATTCATAATATATAATTAAGTGAATAGATAACGGAGAAAGCATTATGCATAATTAAGTGAATGTTATGAATTAAGAATTGTGAATTGTGAATTGTGAATTATGCATTATAAGAGGGAAAGGGCTGTGGGTGAAAGATTTGAGTTTATAATACAGAAAAGGCAGCGGCTTGATGAGTTTTTAAGAGAAAATCTTCTGCAGAAAATAAAGGCAAAAATAAAAACTCAAAATCTGGAAAAATCAATTGAAGCGAACAGTATTTCCAATTCAAAAATCCGTCGGCTAATAATTTCTGGCAGTGTAACAGTAAATGGTAAAACTGTTGTGCGACCAGCCTTTGAACTTCGAGAGAAATCTGTTCTTGCTGTTAACTTTGAAGCCGAAAAGTTTTTTTACGAAAAGCAGCCGGACGACATCACTTTTGAAGTTTCTGATGATGATGTACTTTTTGAAAACGATGATTTAATTTTTATAAATAAACCTGCCTTTTTCCCCGTTGAACAGACTATTACCGGAAACAGAGACAATCTTCACGATGCGGTTGTACGCTATCTTTGGAAACGCAACCCGGAGCTTCGAAATCCTCCATATGTAGGAATCATGCATCGGCTTGACCGCGAAACAAGCGGCGTAATCCTTTTTACAAAAACAAGAGCTGTAAACAAAGAAATCCACGAAATGTTCGAAAATCACTCCTTTATTAAAGAATACCTTGCAGTGGTCACACAAAAAGATTCCAAAAGTAAAAAGGATTTGTCGCCAAAAACTCCAGAAAAAAAACTTTCACCGGGCTATAAGTTCACCGTAGAAAAATACATTGGAAGAATCACCGGAAAATCGCAGGCTGGAAAATGGGGAAGCCTTCCAGAAGAAAAAGGCGGGCTTTATTCCAAAACCGATTTTGAAGTCATCTCCGCAGAAAATCGTGGAAATACAGTGTTTTATTCTATTAAATGTACTTTATATACAGGCCGCACTCACCAGATTCGGGTACATTTGAGCGAAGCAGGTCTGCCAATTCTTGGAGATGAATTGTACGGCGGGCAGAAAGCAAGTCGCCTATATCTTCATTCCAGTCGTCTTGCCTGCAATATGTCCTCTACCTGCAATTTTGATGTCCGCAGTGAACTGACTTTGTAGTAAAATCCAACACCGTCAAAACATCTGTCATTGTCGTGTTTTACACGACAATCTCAATAATTCTTAAAAAAAATTAAAAAAAATATTGACGATTTAATCTCAATATTATTATTTTTTAACGTAGATATATAATATTTTATAAGGATTTACTGATGTCTAAGGAA
>JAEETM010000061.1 GCA_016290335.1 Treponema sp.
AAGGATAATATCAAACGACTGCTGGATGGAACAGAAAGTAAAATCAAACCCGGACATCTGAATGATAATAAATAGTGAAAGGAAGGAGTCAGGAGCATGGGACGAACCAGAAATATTGACCTCAATGCAGCGGCAAGCAAACCAGGTTATGAAACAACATCTTTCTATCTTGTTAAAGAAGATATTTTGCCGGAAGCCATTAAAAAGACCATCAAGGTGAAAGAAATCCTGAAACGGGGTGAAGCTAAAACCATTAACGAAGCAGTAGAGCGGATGAACCTGAGCCGGAGCGCCTATTACAAATATAAGGATTATGTTTTCCCGTTTTATGAAGCCAGCAAAGACAAGATTATAACCCTCTCTTTGTTGCTGGAACACAAAGCAGGTGTACTTTCCCGTGTCCTGAACCTGATTTCTACAGATTCCGGAAACATCATGACCATCAACCAGGGAATCCCCCTTCAAGGCGTGGCCAATACTACCATTTCCATTGAAACAAAGAATATGACCGTGGATCTGGAGGCATTATTGGATAAACTGCGCATGATAGACGGTGTAAAAAGGCTGGAAGTTCTGGGACAGGTGTAATCAGGTTGTCCTCAGTTTTTCTGTCCCCGGCAAGTCTGATTCTCCGCGCCGGATATTATTAATCATTATTTATTTTATAAAATATATTTGAGGGAGAAGGTATTAAGACATTATGAAGAAAACTGTAAAAATCGGCCTGTTGGGCTGCGGCACCGTCGGCGGCGGTGTGATCATCGTCCTGAATGAGAATAAAGAAGATATTGCAAGGAAAGCCGGCTGCGCCGTAGAAGTGAAAACTGTTCTGGTCCGGGATAAATCCAAATTAAAACCGGAAATTGAGAAATATAACATTGGCTATACCGACAATCTGGACGATATTTTAAACGATCCGGAAATCGATATCGTAGTTGAACTAATTGGCCGCGTGCATCCGGCCAAGGAATATATAGAAGCAGCGTTACAGCATGGCAAACATGTGGTAACCGCCAACAAAGACGTGCTGGCAGAATACGGCAAATCCCTGTTCGCGCTGGCTGCGGAAAAACATTTGGATTTCCAGTTTGAAGGTGCGGTAGGTGGCGGCATTCCCATCATCCGTCCGCTGCGTTCCTGTCTGGCCGGTAATAAAATCTCCAGTGTCATGGGCATTGTGAATGGTACCACCAACTATATGCTGACCCGGATGACAGAAGCGGGCCTTTCCTATGAAAACGCTCTGAAAGAAGCCCAGGCAAAAGGTTACGCCGAATCCGATCCCACGGCAGACGTGGAAGGTATTGATGCCGCCCGCAAAATCACCGTGCTGGCTTCCCTGGCTTTCAACACAGCGCTGACCCTGAAAGACGTTCACATAGAAGGCATCGACAATGTGGAAGCCTGTGATATCAGTTACGCCCGTGAGTTGGGTTACGTAGTAAAACTGCTGGGCGTGGCCAAGAACGATCCGGAAAACGGCATCACCGCGAATGTGTATCCGGTCATGTTACCGAAAAATCATCCGCTGGCGAGTGTAAATGACGTATATAATGCCATCTACGTGAACGGTGACGCAGTAGGGGATGCCATGTTCATGGGCCGCGGTGCAGGCCGGCTTCCCACCGCCAGCGCAGTCTGCGGCGACATCATCGATACCACCCGCAACATTTGCCATAATGCCTGCGGACGCGTCGCTGGGAACCTCTTTGTTGAAAAGAAAATGTGCCCGCCTGAAAAAGAAATGGAACCCTGCTACTTCCGACTGCTGGTAAATGACCGGCCCGGTGTACTGGCCGCTATCGCTTCCACTTTTGCCGCACAGCAGATGAGCATTGCCTCTGTTATTCAGAAGAACGTAGTAGAAAACGGCCTGGCCGAACTGATCATCATCACCTACAAAGTGAGCAGATTAAGTCTGGATTTGTCGTTGCGCACCCTGCAGGTATTGCCTGTTGTGAAAAAAGTTTGCAGCGTGTTGCGGGTAGAGGATCCTAACTTGTAAAAAGCTGTCCGTTTGGATTACCCAGGCCATTTCGTAAAAAATATTATTCCGCCTGACTACAGGTATGATTGGAGAATTATGAAAAAATCTGTAACCGTCCGGGTACCGGCTACCTCTGCAAACTGCGGTCCCGGTTTCGACAGCCTCGGTTTAGCATTAACGTTATATAATGAATTCACCTTTACTGTCTCGGATGAACAGTTCGGCTTTTCCCTGAAAGTAGAAGGGGAAGGCAAAGACAGTTTTCACGCTTCCGGACGTAATATGGCCTTTGCATCATTTCTGTTCCTTTGGAACAAATTGACAGACCACAAGCGTATCGGACTTGACGTACAGATGAAAAACCAGGTTCCCAAAAGCCGTGGGCTGGGAAGCAGTTCCACAGCTATTGTTGCCGGTGTAACAGCCGCCAGCATTTTGAGCGGCGCCAATCTGGCTCAAGATGAAATTTTACAGGAAGCAAATAAACTGGAAGGTCATCCGGACAACGTTGCACCTGCCATCTATGGTGGTTTTACCATAAGTTTCCAGGAGGATGGCGTGGCCCATACCCTGCGTACCATCCCGAAAATACCCCTGCAGTTTATTGCGGTAGTGCCGGATATGCAGCTTTCCACCCATCTGGCACGGGAAGCGATTCCCAAAGTTATCAACCATCCCGACGCAGTGTTCAACGCATCCCGTACCGCTTTGCTGACTGCCGCTTTACTGGAAGACCGCCCGGAATTGCTGCAATATGCGCTGGAAGACAAATTGCACCAACCGTACCGGGCTAAACTGATTCCGGGTCTTCCTGAAGTTTTTGCTGCAGGAAAAAAAGCAGGAGCTTATCAATGTATCATCAGCGGTTCCGGTTCTACACTGCTGGCTTATGCGTCACCGGAAAAAGACGGAGATGCCATCGGCAAAGCCATGACAGATGCCTTTGCTGCATGCGGGCAGACAGCGGTATATCATATTCTGCAACTGAATACCAAAGGAACAGAAGTCTTACATGTTGAGTTGTAAAATCTTCCGGATCATTGTATTGGTTACTGTTTCTGTGTCAGTTGTTTTAAAATAATGTTATCTTTAGGTAACATAAAAAATGGTTGACAGAAACGCATTTCTATACTAAAATATCCTATGTATTCGGGGCGTGGCTCAGCTTGGTAGAGCGCTTCCTTGGGGTGGAAGAGGTCGCTAGTTCAAATCTAGTCGCTCCGACCAATTAAAAAAACATCGGGAATCCGCATAATAAGCGGGTTCCCGATTTTTCTATGTTATCATGAAATGATAACCTGTTTTTCACAATTATACTTAAAAGATTTACTTCGTACCAAATTTCGTACTTTTTTATTCTGAATCAGGCACGGTTACTGGTGTTTTGCCGTTCAAAACCGACTCGGCTTTATCATATCCTTCTTTGGTAATTGCCGCATAAATATTCAGCGTGGTAGATGTTTTGGAATGTCCCAGCAGTCTGGATACAGTTTTTACGTCAACGCCTTTAATTAACAGGTACGTAGTATAAAAGTGTCGTAATCCATGAGGCGTAACACGTTCAAAACCATGTCTTACACGATACTTCTTCAGCCAATGACTGAACGTATCAGGATAGGGAAGGCTTCCGTCTTCCTGTTTTACAATAACGTATGCCTTCACCTTTTCCAAATCCGGCCTTGATTTAACCCATCTGGGATAAGCTGTATCACAAAATGTTTTCCATTCACGAAGCATAGTTAAAACCTTATCAGGGACAATTACTTTTCGTATGCTGTGTCTTGTTTTAGGCTCTTTGGATACACGGCCCTTGCCGGAGATTTTAACCTCTGCCTTTTCGATCCGTATCCTCTTGTTTTTTAAGTCTACATTATCCCATTTCAGCGCCAGTATTTCTTCAGTACGCATTCCGCACCAGGTTACAAGGTTAATAAACACTTTGTAGTGCATCTGAACCAGTTCATTCTGATTTATATGGTCAACGAAGGGTGTCATATATGTTGTCTGTGATGTTGCGATGTTAAAGTCAGGAAAGATATGGCCGTTGATAAAATTTTGTAACGTGTCCGTTACGGTAAGTTGGATCATAGAAATTCCTCCTGATATTAGTTTTGTTTTTTATATAAATAACTGTCATTACTGTTATGACAGTTAGGATTTTAGCAATATAAAAGCTTCGTACGGTGAACCGTACGGAGCCGTCTATTCATGATAATAGTATCTATTTGAAATAATTAAGTATTCAAACCATGATTATGTGCAGTCTGGTCGACTTCGTAACCGTCGGCAGGAAAAAGGAGATCAAGGTTACGTTCCGGGACGGGACGGAGATAATGGCATAACAGGATACAGAAATCCCTGTTTACTGCTAAATGTAGGTGTAGCGGCAAAAGTACTTTACTGTCTATCATAAAGTGGTAGACAGTTTTTTTGTTATTTATTATTAAAAATGATATAATTACTTAATATGAAAATGGGTAATTTTATTATTTGAAACGGCTTTTAACATAAAGGAGGTAATAGTTATGTATTGTAGCAAATGTGGAGCAAAAGTTGATGAACAGGCAAAATTCTGCCAATCTTGTGGTTCTCCTATCCTTAATACAACTGTTCCAACAACGCAGGAAGCCACAATCCCAACAAATGCAAAAGATACAGCTGTTCCTGTTAAAACAGTTTCTGATAAATGGATTTGGTCGTTAGCAGTTATTCCGATGCTTGTTGGCAGTATTGTGGGCATTTTCACCGTTTCAAATGGATCAAACGAATTGATACCATCGGCTTGTTTTCTTATTTTAAGTGCAATATTCATGGCATTGGACATAGATGAAGTTAACAAATCTTTGCAAGACAATAGCAATGTGGTAATACATGTAATTTTGGTACTAATACTTGGCGTTATATTGGTGCCGTTTTATTTATTTAGGAGAGAATCCAGAACTAATAAGAATTATGTTCCGGGTATTATTTGGTGCGTACTATTTGGCATTTCGGTTTTCTGCGCCGTAACGATGTAGTATTAATGGCGTTTATAAGAAATTACAAGAGGAGGAAATAATGTTCTGTAGCAAGTGTGGAGCAAAAGTAGATGAACAGTGGAAATTCTGTAAATCTTGTGGTTCTTTAGTAATCGTACCAAGTGATCAGGCTCCCCAAAAAGAACTTTTGCCTGAGTCGAATCAAGAGTTATCTAAACAGACAATAGAGTGGTATTATCTTGCGGGTTCTGATAAGTTAGGACCGGTTTCTGATAATGAAATATCAGAGATGATTCAGCGTGGCGATATTAAAAGAAATACTCTTGTGTGGGCTACTGGATTTGCAGATTGGATTCCAGCGGGACAAAGTCCATTATCATCAAAATTTGGAAACGTTGTTCCGTTTGCTCCGTTAAATACAATTTCTGATAAATGGATTTGGGCATTAGCTTGCTTGCCGGCATTTATTTTTTGGATAGTTAAATACTTTGCTCTTTTGAACGGATGGGAATGGTGGGTTCCGGGCGCTTGCCAAATCGTTGCTAATGTGTTTTTTTTTAGTAAAGATATTGACGAAATTAAAAAAGCAGGTCAAGATGCGGAAGCGTGGCTTTATTTAGGACTTATTCTTGTTCCTGTTTATTTGTATGTTAGAGAATCAAAAACAAATAAAAAATATGCGCCGCTCGTAGTTTGGTGTGTACTGTTCTTCATCGATTTAATAATTCCTTAAAGTTTAAATTTTGTTTATTTTCAATTTGAAGTAATTAAAAGGGGATTCTTTTATGTATTGTACTAATTGCGGACAAAAACTACCAGATGATGCAGCTTTTTGTACAAAATGTGGAGCAAAAGTTACAAGTTCTGTTGCTGAACCAGAGCATGAAGCTATTAGGGCAACACGTGATACTGCATCTAATACAACTCCGTCGATTTCCCAGCAGAATGACAGCACAACCAAATTTAATAAAGATTTAATTGGGAAAATAATTTTCTTTTTAATTGTAGTTGGTGGCCTTTTTGCTTACATGTATTATGCTCCAATTAAGAGAGGAGACTATTTTGCTCGCGTTAAATTTTTCAGAGGCGAGCCAGTAAAAGTAGAAAAAAATGTTGCTGTTTATGTTTATCATGGGGATTCGGATGTTTTTGTTGATTTGTATGAGTATCCTGATATAGTTATTGTTACAGAACCTGAAGATGATACCAACGGGTTTAATCGTGTGTATGGATTTGTTCCAGTTGACAAATACGCAGTAATAGATTTTTCAAATTTAAGTATGGTGAAGGATATATTGAAATTATATGGTATAAACGAAGAACACGAACATATAAAATTGGTTATGTTTTCACAACCGGTTGAACAAATCAAAGAGTTTCCTCTCCAAATTAAGAGCGAGAGTAAAAAATCCGAATCAAAATCTAATACCATAAAAAAGGATGACCCTGAAACAGTTAAGCAACCGGAAGTTGCACAAAATCCGGCAAATAACAATGTACCTGTTGTTCCTCCACAGCAGAATTCAGGGGAACATTATCCAGGTTCGGATGTTTATCCTTCTGGAACGATGCGTCACAGGATTACTGGAACTGATGTAAATATGAGGTCTGGGCCTGGACGAAACTACGATGTCATTGGATCGTTTGATAAAGGTGAAATTGTTGTTGAAATAGAGTATGAATTGTCAAAGGATTCTTGGGCAAAAGTTCGTAGAAGAAATGGAAAAACTGGCTGGGTTAGTGGCAGATACTGTGAAATGGTTAAAGAGCCTCAAATAAATTACCCAATGTATATTTCTGCTGCGGAGGCTTTATATGATTTTCATGTAGCAATTACGAAAAAAGATTATGGGAAAGCATATAATAATTTATTAGCACCTGATATGCAAAGGTATATCGGTCCCTACGACAAGTTCGTTCAGGGTTATTCAACAACCATATCCAGTTCAGTAGAAGAAACGAACCCGATTTCTACTGGCGGTTCTACAGTTGTAATGGAATATTTACTGGAAGCAAAAGACCAACTTCAGTCTGGTATTTCTGTACAATTTTTTAAAGGAACTGCTAATTTGCAAAAAGTTAATGGAGTGTGGAAGATTGTTGAAGTTACTGCTAAGAAGACGGATAGAAATACTTTGCTGGATTAATTAAGTATTTTATAGTAGGTATTTTTTCATGGCCCTATAATTGCGAAATATTTGATACATTTTCGGATTTTGTCAAACAGTATCCACATTTCAAGAATAAGGAAGCGGAAATCAATCGCCTGCTGAATATCAGGGCAGAAGACCGGGCAAAAAAGGGGTTTTAGAAAGAATATCGGATTTTATAATGAATATCAGATCTAGTTATACACAGCTTGTTGTTATGGCAAGCTGTGTATTTTTATACTTTCAAGCCTAACTTCTGAAACCAGCATCACCACTGGCTCACAGCGAACCTACGAGTACGGACTTTAGGACACTGATTTATGGTAAAATTAAAATGGAAAGTACTGTAAATGCAAAAGTAGTTGCAACAAAAATCGTATTTCTACGTCTACACGTGTTTAATTCTTAATCGCAAATTGTCGCCCTCTAAGCGACCGTTTAAAACCATTATGGGTTATAATGATAATGAGGGCTGTAGAATCAGGAGAGGAGCGTGATTCTGTGGATACAAAATTAACCATTGAAGCTGCCCAGGAGCTTGTCAATGAGATTTTGACAGGGCTGCAGATGTTTGCCCGTGATGTTGATCTTTCTGCAGATGTTGCGGCTAAATACGTTCCCGGAATGATAATAAAGGAACTGGGCTTCACTGATGCAAGCAGTCGTATAATGGGAATGGTTACAACTCATCGTTTTTCCATTCTGTCCAGTCAGATGATGGATATAAGCGCATTCGAACATGGGACGAACTGGGGCTTATGCATAGCCAACGCAGACGCATATTACAAGGTGCTGGACGTGTACACATTTAAAGGGCGGACGCAGATACTGCTCCTTCATCTTCCGTACGATGAGAGATGGAAGCTGTTCAGAAAGCTGAAACTGATGGTTAACGGGCAGGATCTGGAAGAAACGCTGGTTGCAGAATGCAGAAGTCGTTTTGAAAACAAATCACAGCAGAAACCTGTACCCGAACTTGCCACGAAGGGCTGGCTGGATAGATGTGAATGGCCGTTGGGAATGGACGGTTCGGGAACGATTCGTAATTACTGTCTGGCAGAGTAAGGGAGGCAGAACATGGGACACGGACTGATTGTAAAATGCAAAAAATGTAAAACTGAAATAGCCTTTAATACAGGCATAGGTATGGCGTTTCCTTCTGAGTATAAAGACATAACAGATGGGATTAATAAGGGAGACTATGGTAAAGAATGGCGGGCATTTTTTGAAGAGAATCCTGGGGCGGCAGTTGATGCAAGCCGTTCCATCTACCAATGTGAGGCCTGCCATGAACTTGTGGAGGAGTATGACCTTTCCCTGTATAGCAATAAAAAGGGAAATCCTCCTGAACATGGTGTTTGCCTTCCATGGGAACTCACTGAAGGGGACTATGAGTTTGTAAAAGAATACGAACACAGATGCCCTAAATGCGGGAACATTATGAGGAAAATTGATGAAGAAAATGTGCCATCTTTACCGTGCCCGAAATGCGGAAGCAAATTGATAATAGTCGATAAGGTTATGTGGGACTAACGGAGATAATTAAACATGAATACCAGGTGGAGATTGATTAACAGAGCAGTTTACCGTCTCAGGTACACGGAAAAGCCCTGTCCTGTCTGCGGCCATTGGATTGAGAATCACCCTTTTGCTATCTGTTTTCATTGCATGTGGGAGTGTGATCCGGTTAGTGATAAGCGACACAATTATGCTGGCGGAGCAAATGAAATGACCTTAAATGAGGCACGCAGGGCTTACAGAAAGGGCATTCCTGTACGCTAAATGAACCATAACAGAGGTGCAGATGTATGGAGAGAGAAGATTTAAAAGACGGCAAAAAAAAGAAATCGTTTCGTAATATCTACTTGCAGGCAGAAAAATATCGTCAGGGATTGTCTGTGGAGATGGATAAAGATAAAGCGTGGGATTATTACCGTGATATTGTGGAAGACACCAATCCTTCTCGTGAAAGTAATGATTTCTATTGGCGCGCTTGTTACCGCCTGGGTATGGAGCTGTATTTTAGAGCCGGCTCATTGGAATCGCTTAGAGAAGCATTACGCTTAGTGGCAAAGGCTAAGGATCTATATGAAAGAAGAGATCAAAATGCAAATCCTGCAGACATTACCGAAGAAGAATTATATGACAACTACCGAAAATTGATATTGGAATCTTTTTCATATCTGAAAACGATGAATGATTTGCCGGTTCTTAAGAGAGTCCGCTGTATCGTGGATGATGAACTCTGCCTTACAAAAGGAAAAATCTACGATGTACTTACAGAAAAACCTGGGCTATACGGAGTCATTGACGATGAGGAGGAAGACATTTATTTATACGGAAAAAGCTGTTTTGAGGATGTGAACCCGTAAAGATTAATATCGTTCGGAAAAGGGGGCGTGCCAGATGATCTACACAGACAAAACCAAGAAAGCCATGAAACTCTGCTTTGAAGCGCATAAGGATCAGGTGGATAAAAGCGGGATGCCTTATGTGTTCCATCCCTTTCATGTCGCGGAACAGATGACAGATGAAGTAACTACCATTGTTGCCCTGTTGCACGATGTGGTAGAAGATACGGATTATACGTTGGATAACATAGCTGCCATGGGTTTCGGACAGGATGTGATGGATGCGCTGGCACTGATGACCCATGACAAGAGTGCGCCGTATCTGGATTATGTGGCGAGGTTGAAATCTAACCGCATAGCACGGGAGGTCAAGCTGGCCGATCTGAAACATAACTCTGATGTATCGCGGTTGCCGAGAGTGAGCCGGACAGACATGGAACGTTTGGGGAAATATAAAAAAGCAATCGCGTTACTGGAAGGAGGCGGTGATGATGTTTGAGTATAGATATAATGCAACAGATGGAGAGTTGTTGCGATTTGACAGAAAAAAAGGCGTGTATGAGGCATATAACTGGAGAGAAAAAAAGTGGCATAACAGCGATAATGCCTATGATGCCTATGTGGGCACTTATGATGGTTTCTTGCATAAGATCACGGAAGCTAATGCGAATCAAGTTATAAGGGAAAAGGTGCGAGGGCAGCAATTCGATATGAGTAAGTTGAAATAAAGGTATACGATACGGCGAAAATGGAGTATCGTATAACTGGCAAAGTATTCCCTCCTTCCTGCAATTGTGTTATAATAATTATGAAAAGCGAGGTGATATTATGGTCGCATGTCTATACTGGGCTTTAGTTATCGCAATGGTTTTATTCGTGTTATATTCCATAGTCGAAGGTTGCTTACTTATATATCTCAGTTTTAAGCAGGTTTTCATGTATCTTACTAATTGGGAATACAGGGCACGTTTCCGATCCTACAATGGAAATATGTTTAGGGTTTTTTAGCACCAAGCAATATGAGCTTCTTGGTGCTATTTTTTTGTACTTTTTTCAATGATTTCAATCCAGTTTTGCAGTTCTTCCATCGGCATTTCAAACCAATATGGAATTGGACCGTAACCAGCTGAAGCAAATCTTACTGCCACTTTTCTAATGAGTTTGGTAATTCCTTCTTCTCCGTTTCCTGCTCCAGCAAAAAACTTCCTGGTATACGATACGGCGAAAATGGAGTATCGTATAACGGAAAGCGCCGAATATGTCACAAATATTTCGGCGTTTTTTCTTTGAGAGTGTGATATGATTAAGCTGGAAAGGGAAGGAAGTGAACGATGTGGTAACAGCAGCAAGTATAGCAATTTTAATAGCGCTGTGTTTTGGTCTTAAGTTTTTACGATCGTTGGTACTAACCCTTGGGGTGGTAATATTTAATGGCTTTTTTCTGTTGCTACTTTTTAACGGGAGTTTAAACAATGTTTTAGCAGGTATAGCATGTTGTTTATTTATTTCGTTTCTTTGGATTTACGTTCATGCTAAAGAGGAAAGAGAGCAAAAAGAGCAAGAAGAACAATACAATAATCAAAGTAATTTAGCATAAAACCAGGGGGATGTCGGTAATAAACTGACGTCCCTTTTTTGGTTATACGATACGGCGAAAATGGATTATCGTATACCATCAATCTGAAGAATCGTGGTGATCACTTCAAAGTGCATAGCTGTTTATTAAAGATTTGCTGTTAATAAGCCTAGTTTGCTAATCAATGTTTTGACTCAGCACATAAGGGGGAAAGTTTTATCATGAAAAAAACGTTTTACACTTTTTTAATAGCTGTATTGATAATCGCATCAATTATTGCTGGATGGATATTCGCTTATTTTTTTGTTGATTTTGGCAAGGAAAAAGTGAAAGATAAACCCTGGTCGTATATATTTCCTCAAACAACCATCGAGTTTCCAGTTCCAGACAGTGATTATGTAGTTCCAGAAAGTTACAAAAATAAAAAATCAACGAAACTGTTAACCGAAGACGTTATTAATGTAAAGGGTACATATACAGGTGAGATAAAAGATAATAAACCGGAAGGGCGTGGTGAATTTAAAGGCTTGCTAAATGGGAAAGAAGGGAAAAGACTGGTGGTTTTTAAAGGTGAATTCAAAGGTGGAAAAGCGGTCAACGGACTCGAAACAATATATTATTCCAACGGACAGTTACGTAGTAATACAGAAATAAAAGACGGGAAATTTAACGGAAAAAGTAGAGGATATTATCCAGATGGAAAGTTAAAAATTGAAAGCGAATCAAAGGATGGCAAGCCCCATGGGGACTATAAACACTATTTTCCCAACGGGCAGTTAGAGATTGCTGCGAAGTTAAAAGACGGGAAACTTAATGGGCTATTCAAAATATACTATTATAATGGGCAATTGAGACGGGAGATGGAGCTAAAAGATGATAAACCTAATGGGATGGTGAAAAAATATTACGAAGATGGGAAATTATGGCAGGAAGAAGAATACAAAAATGGGGAGTTATTACAAGTAAAACGATATTAAGCGGAGGTCGCTAGTTCAAATCTAGTCGCTCCGACCAATTTAAAAATCATCGGGAATCCGCACAGTGAGCGGGTTCCCGATTTTGCTGTCTTAAAGAATCCAAGGAAACTGTTTATAACCTGTCATGAGTTTGGTATAATATTCGCAAATTCAGGATACTGATCTAAAAGACTTTTGAAAGTGAGATATCGTCATGTTAACATTCGAATACGGATTTGTCTCCATGGAACGCACCTGCAGTATTCGGGAAAGAAGGCTTTGGCGATGGCGCAGCAAGAACGTTGACTGAAATACTGCAACTATGTTCAGATGCAAGAAGAACATATTACATAGGCGGGTATTCTCTCGCCGGTTTATTTACCCTTTGGGCCGCGTATCAGACCACCGTGTTCGCAGGTATCGCGGCTGCGTCGCTGTCAATCTGGTTTCCCGGTTTTCTTGAGTACATGAAAGGACACGAAATTCATTCCGGCACCGTCTTCCTGAGCCTTGGGAACAAAGAAGAACGTGTTAGAAATCCTGTCATGTCTAAGGTAGGTGATTGTATACGGGAAGGGTATGCCTGGCTTACAGGTCAGGGTATAAATTGTACGCTGGAATGGAATCAGGGCAATCACTTCAGAGATCCGGATTTACGAACCGCAAGAGCTTTTGTCTGGGTGATGCAGACTTTTTGATCTTGTGAAAAACAACACCTCTGCCTATCGCTAAAACAGAACGGTTTGCGATGGGCCGGGGTTACTATTGTTGTTTTTATATTTTTATTTTTTGTGGCTAACTCTGGCGTGTTGTGGTATAATATTATGTATTTTATTTTACAGCATTTTATAATTGAAGGAGTTTGCTATGATTCGTACATTATTTCTGACCTGTTCCCGCTGCGGCAAAACCATCAGCGCGCAGGATCATCTGTATTATCAGGACGATTTTACCGTACAGAACTTTCAGGATATTAAACTGATCTGCGATGACTGTATCCGTGCATGGAAAGAAAAATGGCAGATTGCCAATGCGGAATTTCACGAAAAAAACTATGTGCTCACCGTAACTATAACCCTGAAAAACGGAACGGTGTATAAGAACATGGATTGCACACCGATGGAAGATACGGAATCAGTCGTCACAGGGGAAGACATTCCTCCGGAAGCCCAGCATGCACTGTACAAATTTTACGTTACTTTTGCACAGCAACGTGAAGCGCAGCAGATCAAAGACTGCTTCTTTACCAACCGGGAAGACGGAAAAATGTCTGCCGATATTACCACGGTAGGCGGCGAACAGTATGACAAGCTTGTCTTTTACGTGGAGGATGGCTATCTGAAAACAGAACAGAATGTGCCTGACTATATTATGGACGGTCTGGTCACCGCTTACAAATCCTATCTGGCCCAGGAGGAGATGCTTTCCACTGCTTCCCAGCCGGCACCCCGGATGCCCCAGCGGAAACCGATGCCGGAAAGCCAGTGGAATACGGGCGAAAGCTACGGCAGCGGAAGCACAACCGGTGGTTTCGGACGCCGGAACAGAAATCCTTTCGGGGGCTTTTAAGTTAGTATTGATTTGAACGGTTTACCATTTAAACCCGGTAAAAGCATAATTTTGTCTGCCTGATACCGCGTATTCAGAAGGCAGCGGACATACTGAAATATATTCGGGGAGATGTCATGAGCGAATTAAAAGAAAAAATAGAAAAACGGCGTACCTTTGCCATCATTTCACATCCGGACGCCGGTAAAACAACCTTAACCGAAAAACTGCTGTTATACGGCGGCGCCATCCACCTGGCAGGCAGTGTAAAAGCCAGAAAGGCAAACAAGCATGCCGTTTCTGACTGGATGGAAATTGAAAAGCAGCGCGGTATTTCTGTTACGTCTTCAGTGCTGCAGTTCGATTACCAGGGCTACCGTGTCAACATTCTGGACACACCCGGCCATCAGGACTTTTCGGAAGACACGTACCGCACCCTGATGGCGGCGGACAGCGCCGTCATGCTGATTGACGCGGCCAAAGGTGTGGAACCCCAGACCAAGAAGCTGTTTTGGGTCTGCCACCGCCGGCATCTGCCGATTTTTACCTTTATTAACAAGCTGGACCGTTTCGGCCGGGAACCTCTTGACCTGATGGAAGAAGTGGAAAAGATTCTGCAGATCAAGGTGTATCCCATAACCTGGCCGGTGGGCCTGGACGGAAAATATAAAGGCGTGTATAACCGCCTGACCAGAGAGGTTTCGTTATTTAAAACGGATGCCAGCCATGGCAGTAAGCAACTGGAAGAATTTTCCGCGGACATCGATGATCCCCGCATTAAGGAAATGATCGGAGATGAACTGTTCGAAGCACTGCTGGGCGATATCGAGTTACTGGACATGGCAGGGGAAGAGTTCCATATCGAGGACGTATTAAAAGGGGAACTTACACCCATGTTCTTCGGCAGCGCCATGACCAACTTTGGTGTGCAGGAGTTTCTTGAAAAGTTTCTGGAAATGTCACCGGCGCCCCAGCCCCGCACACTGTTAAATGGTGATGTACTGGAACCTGACAATCCGCTGTTCAGCGCCTTTGTTTTTAAGATTCAGGCCAATATGAACCCGGCACACCGGGACCGCATCGCGTTCATGCGCATCTGCTCCGGCGAATTTGAAAAAGGCATGACAGTGTATCATGCCCAAAGCGGTAAGCCTGTAAAGCTGGCCCAACCACAACAGTTTTTAGCGCAGGAACGTACCATTGTAGAAAAGGCGTACCCCGGCGACATCATCGGTTTGTTTGATCCGGGCATCTTCGGTATCGGCGACAGTCTCAGTGATGATAAGCTGAAACTGCGTTTTGAAGATTTTCCCGTGTTCCCGGCAGAAATTTTTGCCCGGGTGCAGCCAAAAGATTCCCTGAAACGAAAACAATTTGAAAAGGGGATCCTCCAGCTTTCCCAAGAGGGCGCCGTGCAGGTGTTCACTCAAAAACATGTGGGGCTGGAAAGTTTTATCGTCGGCGTAGTGGGACAGCTGCAGCTGGAAGTACTGGAATACCGTCTGAAGAATGAATACAACGCCCAGCTTGTGATGACTCAGCTTCCCTTTACCGTAGCCCGCTGGGTCTATGCGGAAAAGCCGGAAGACATTGAAAAGCTGCGGGGTCTTGACAACGGCATGCTTGTGTATGATAAAAAAGACCGCCCGGTTATCCTGGTGAACAACGAATGGGCACTGAACTGGATTCTGCAGCGCAACCCGGGACTGGAATTTCTGGTCGTACCTTCGGATAAGGCGAGAGTATAAACATGGAAGAGATTGCAACGATTTTAGGTGTTCCTGTGGTACCGTACACCATGGACGAAGCAGTAATGAAACTGACCCAGGACACGCTGAAGAACAAACGAAACTTTGTAGTCACTGCCAATGCGGAAATTATCATGATGGCACAGGACGACAAAGAATACAAAACACTGTTGTCGGAAACTGCGGATTTAATCCTTCCGGACGGAGCCGGAACGGTATGGGCTGGCAACTATCTGGGTTATACCATACCGGAGCGGGTTGCAGGCTACGATTTATATCTGCGTCTTCTGGAAGAGGCGGCAAAGAAAAAGCTCCCCGTGTACTTCTTCGGCGGCAAGCCCGGCATTGCGGAAGAAGCAGCGGAGGAAGGTAAGCGCCGCTGGCCCGGCCTGAACGTAGCCGGCTGCCGCAATGGCTATTTTTCGTCCGAAGAAGAAACGGAAATTATTAAAGGCATCAATCGCAGCGGCGCAGCCATGCTGTTCGCTGCCTTAGGTGCGCCCAAACAGGAAAAGTGGTTAGCAAAGTACAGGGAAGAGTTGAAGCCATGTTTACTGATGGGCATCGGCGGCAGCTTTGACGTGTTGGCCGGAAAAGTGCAGCGGGCACCCAAATGGATGCAGGACGCCAAACTGGAATGGCTCTTCCGTCTGATAAAACAACCCAGCCGATTCGGAAGAATGCTGGCACTGCCAAAATTTGTATTTGCGGTTCGCAATGAAAAAGCAAAGAAAAAATAACTAAATATAGTAGACAAATTCGTTTTTACATACTATAATGTACAAGTTAATGTTAGTTTATGTTTTAATCCATTACGCAGGATACATTTCCCTGCACAAAGCATAGCAGGGAAAGCATTTTAAACCTGTGCTTACCGACGATAACGAAGTACAGGGAAACTCAGACAGGTAAGAAGAAAGGAGGCCGCTCATGCATATTGTAAGACAGGGATATCCCTTTATTGCCGCAGCACTGGTGCTGGCGGTAGTCTGCTTTATCGCATTCGGAATCCGGATTGCCGTAATTCCGCTGGTGCTGGCCTGCTATTTCGCATATTTCTTCCGTAACCCGGACAGGGAAGTCGTTCAGGATACTTCGCTGTTATATTCTCCGGCTGACGGAACGGTCATGGACGTGTCGGACTTCTATGACGATGAGTTCCTGAATGCAAAAGCCAAAAAGGTGACGATTTTCCTTTCCGTATTTAATGTGCATGTAAATCGAAGCCCTGCGGAAGGTACAATCAAATTCCAGCGTTATACGGTAGGCGAATTTCTGCCGGCGTTTAACCAGAAGGCTGCTTTTGAAAATGAACGTTTCGCCATGGGAATTGAAAATGACCGTATGAAAATCCTGGTCATCCAGATAGCCGGAATTTTGGCCCGCCGTATCGATAACTGGGTAAATTTAGGTAATCATCTGGATCAGGGTGAGGTTTACGGCATGATTAAATTCGGTTCCTGTACGGAACTCGTCGTGCCGGAAAAGGTAGAAATCCTCTGCAAAAAGGGTGACAAGGTAAAAGGCGGCATTACTGTATTGGGTCGTATAAACCCATAAAACAGTAGCGGCACACCCGTGTATTATTGACAGTATTTCGGAATCGGGAGGACAAAAGCGTGAATTACAAGCGCATCGTTCCTAACACCATCAGTGGCATCAGCCTGGTTTTGGGAGTTTTTTCCATTTTTTATACGCAGGAACAGAATTATTTTATGGCGTCAATCTGCATCATCCTGTCCGTCGTCGCTGATTCGTTAGACGGAAGGGCAGCCCGTGCGCTGGGTGTTCAGGGTCCCTTTGGCGTAGAGATGGATTCCCTTTGTGACCTGGGTGCTTTTGGGGTAGCTCCCGCCATTTTAATTTACCAGTTTGCCTTGACAGACCTGGGTTGGTGGGGTAAAATAATCGCCGGATTGTACACGTTCTTCGGAGCTATGCGTCTGGCGCGTTTTAATGTGAACACATCTGTAGTTCACGGGTACTTCCAGGGAATGCCCATTCCCGCAGGCGCCTGCTGTATTGCAACCTATGTATTGTCCGGTTTTAATTTTACGCCCGTTGTGGCAGGGATTATGACCCTGGCTGTAGCTATCATCCTGTACAGCAGCGTAAAATTTCCCGACTTTAAAGGAAAAGGCAATCCCATGTACCGGTATCCGGTTATTTTGGCTGTTTTAATTGGTGCGTATCTGTTATGGCAGCGGCCTTCCGGCTGGCCGTTCGTCGGAATGTTTACATATTTTATTGCCGGTATCATCAATGCAGTTTACTGCCTGTTATTTGTAAAAGAGGAAGGAAACTGATTTTATAATATGGGTTTGGCAAATCGCGTTCGTCAGTAATGGTTGTAAAAGGTTAAGGAAAGGAAAAGGTGCATAGGTCCAAATGCATTTTAATTTCGATGTGGTGATGATCCCGCTCCAGTTGATCATCGTGTTCTTTACTATTTATTATTTCGTCGTATCCTGGTTCGGTCTCTTCGGCAAAATGAAAGAGACGAAACAGTTCCCGGAAAAAAGTACCTTCGCACTTATTGTCTGCGCTCATAACGAGCAGCAGGTCATTGCAAAGCTGGTTGAAAATCTGAAGCAGCTGAACTATTCCGACAAGTTATACGACATCTTCGTCGTGGCAGATAACTGCGTGGATAAAACCGCAGAAGCTGCCCGCAACGCCGGCGCCATTGTGTATGAACGTTTCAGCGAAACGGGGAAGGGCAAAGGCTTTGCCATGGAATGGATGTTCCACCGCCTGTTCGGTCTGGAACGCCAGTACGACGCAGTCTGTGTGTTCGATGCAGATAATCTGGTACATCCGGATTTCCTGAAGATCATGAACAACCATCTGTGCAACGGGGAGCGTCTGATCCAGGGCTATATGGATTCCAAAAACCCGGAAGACACCTGGGTGTCCGGCATGTTCTCCATTTCTTTCTGGATTGTAAACCATATCTGGCACCTGGCAAAATACAATATCGGTCTGTCCTGTGTGCTGGGCGGTACCGGTATGTGCATCGATACCAAACTCCTGAAACAGTATGGCTGGGGCGCCACCTGCCTGACAGAAGACATGGAATTCACCATGAAAGCCCTGATGGAAAATATTCCCACCACCTGGGCCCATGACGCAGTCATCTATGACGAAAAACCGCTGACTTTCAAAGCGGCCTGGAACCAGCGCAAACGTTGGGCACAGGGACATTTCGACGTGGCCAACCGTTACATTCCCAAAATGTTGTGGAAGGGAATCACCGAGCACAACATCGTGGTGCTGGACGGTATGATTAATCTGGTACAACCGTATTTCCTGCTGCTGTCCACCTTCTTTGTAATTTGCACTTACATTTACAATCTGGTTCCTTTCTATACGAACGTATTGTATGAAGTGCTTCCCATCCAGGTATGGCAGATCATCGGCGTAGGGCAGTATATCTTCCCGGTTGCCGTACTCTGGAAGATTCGCGCTTCCTTTAAGTCCTGGTTGTATCTCTTGGTATATCCTGTCTTCATTTACAGCTGGATTCCCATTGTGATGCTCGGTTTCCTGCATCGGAACGAACACGAATGGTGCCACACTTTACACACCCGCAGCATCAGCTTTGACGATGTAATCATTCCGGATGACGTGGTGAACGTGGGCCCGAAGCAAGTTGCTTTCAAGAAAAAATAACACGTTGAAGTTTTGAATTTTTTTAAGCGCATTTTAAATGAGAAAGCCTCCTGTGATTTACTTGATGTGTCCTGGCAGTCACACCGGTATCACAGGAGATTTTTTTAAGCAGGTAAACTCACGAGGTAATAATTATTATGAAAATTATTCTGGCTTCCGGTTCTCCGCGACGTTTGCAGCTTTTACAGCAGATGGGTTGGACAGTAGAAGTTCATTCTCTGCCGTTTGCAGAAGCTGAAACGGTTAATGAAGCAACGGAAAAGTTAGACAGCCTGCGAAAGCAGTTTTTGTTTTCCGGTGAAAAAAATCACACACACAATGAACCCATTCTTTCTGAAAAAGACTTGACCTTGCTTTTGCCTTACCGGAGCGCGGATCTGGTCTGCGCTTACAACGCGTTAGGCAAGGGCAGGGCAGCCGCGAAAGTAACGGGTACGGGCTTTCCTGTAGTAGCTGCCGACACTATTGTTGTTTTGGGAGAACATATTTTGGGCAAACCGGCCGATCCGATGGAAGCAAAACGTATGCTGAAAACCCTGTCAGGCAAGATACACGCAGTAAAAACCGCAACAGCTGTCTTGTATCAGAAAATAACGTTGCTTCAGGTTGTAACAACCAATGTTCTTTTCCGTAAGCTTACAGAAGAGGAAATCAACTGGTATGTAGGCACTGCTGAACCGCTGGATAAGGCTGGTGCCTACGGAATACAGGGCAAGGGTGCTGTATTGGTGGAAAGAATTGAAGGCAGCTATGATAATGTGGTAGGTCTGCCGTTAGCTACAGTTTACAAAATGTTACTTAAGGCAGGCGTTGATTCCATAGTTTAATAACAGTCAGAAAAAAAGTAAAAATAGCGCTTCTGCAAATTAAGCAAGAGCGCTATTTTAATTTTACAAAATCGTTTTTAACGTATTTACGGGCTGTTAAAATGAGATTATTTTCACTGTTTCGGTGCTCCGCAGCCTATGCAGAATTGTCCCTGATTCGCCGTTCCGCAGTTGGGGCAGGTCCAGCTTCCTACGTTTGCCTGTTGCGGATAACCCTGTTGCGGCATTTGTCCGGGGTAACCCTGCTGTTGCGGGTAACCCTGCTGTGGCATCTGTCCGGGGTAACCCTGCTGTTGCGGATAACCCTGCTGTGGCATCTGTCCGGGGTAACCCTGCTGTTGCGGATAACCCTGCTGCGGATCGCCCTGTTGCG
>JAEETM010000010.1 GCA_016290335.1 Treponema sp.
GACCGAAGTGGACGAACCTCTGGTTTACCAGTTATCCTGCCAAGGGTAAGTGCTGGGTATCTAAGTCCGGAAGGGATAACCGCTGAAAGCATCTAAGCGGGAAGCCCACCTCAAGATTAGACTTCCCCGGAACTTTAAGTTCCCTGAAGACCCCAGAGAGACTATCTGGTTGATAGGATGCAGGTGTAAGTGCGGTGACGCATTCAGCCGAGCATTACTAATAGGTCGTGAGGCTTGACCATATTATCCTTTCCGCCTTTAAGGCGTTTTACATACATTCCGTTCCGGATGCCGTGCACGCACCATTTGCGTCTTACGGTTTTCCTTTGTTTTGACAAGTTAATAATTGCCGGTGGCCATGGCGGAGAGGCAATACCCGTTCCCATTCCGAACACGGAAGTCAAGCTCTCCTGCGCCGATGATACTGCCTTCGTGGCGGGAAAGTAGGTAGCTGCCGGCTTTTTTTTCGGGCAGTTAGCTCAGCTGGTACGAGCGTCTGGTTTACACCCAGAATGTCGGGAGTTCGATCCTCTCACTGCCCATAACAGAGCCCTCTGAATTATCAGGGGGCTCTGTTATTTTAAAGTCTTTTTGTTGTACTAATTGTTAATTGGAAAAATCTATTCTTTTTTTGTAAAACATTTCTTTTGAGTGAATTATCTTATTGCCTTTTAATTTTCTTTATGTAAAATACTAGTATGTGTGCAAAAATTATTAATCCGATTATACCGGGATTTTATCCGGATCCTTCTGTTTGTGCGGCAGATGGATATTTTTATGTAGTTAATTCATCTTTTGCTTATTATCCCGGGCTTCCAATTTTTAAAAGTAAAGATTGTGTAAAATGGGAGCAAATTGGCAATATCATAGACAGGCCTTCACAGCTTGATTTTTCTGAAGATGGTGTTTCACGCGGACTTTTTGCGCCAACAATCCGTTATAATAATGGAAAGTTTTATTGTATCTGTACACATATCGATAAAATTGGAAACTTTTTTGTCACCGCCGACAATCCAGCAGGTCCCTGGTCCGACCCCATTGTTATAGAAGGTGCTGATGGAATTGACCCGTCACTGTTTTTTGATGATGACGGCACTGTTTGGTACGTAGGCACTCATCCTGCTCCAGAAGGCGTAAAGTATAACGGCAACTGGGAAATCTGGATTCAAAAAATCGATATCACAACAGGTAAGCTTTATGGCGAACCAAAAGGAATCTGGCGTGGTGCATTAAGAGACTGTATCTGGCCAGAAGGACCACACATCTACAAAATCAACGATTGGTATTATTTGATTCATGCAGAAGGGGGCACAGGTCCAGAACATGCAGTTTGTGTTGCCCGCAGTAAGAATATTGAAGGCCCATGGGAAGGAAAAAAGGCAAATCCAATTCTTACACATCGTCATCTTGGAAAAACAGCCGGCGTAATTTATGTTGGCCATGCCGATTTATTCTGTGACAATAATGGACGCTGGTGGATGGTTTGTCTTGCATCTCGTCCTTATGGCGAAAAAGATAAAAAGTTCTGTAATATGGGACGTGAAACTTTTCTTGTGCCTGTAAAATGGGAAGATGAATGGCCTGTTGTTTCCTGGGAAACAGGTCTTGTGGAAAATGCCTACGATCAGTTTGGCCATGTTGCAAAAGTAACTAACTCCGATTCAGATGCAGTTTCTTTCCCGGTTATCGACGACTTTAATTCAAAAGAGCTTGATTATTTCTGGCTGAGCCTGCGTTCCCGTGATCCATCATATATAAACTGCACAGAAAACCCTGGAAGTTTACGCATTTATGGTGGTGGGCCAATTACAGAAGCAGGTTATACTTCGGTTGTAGCCCGCAGACAGACAGGTTTTTCTTACGAAGCGTGTGCAAAGTTGAATCTTCATTTTGCAAATGATGATGATTGTGCCGGAATTGTGTGCTTCCAGAACGAAAAGTATAATTACAGGATTCAATTTAAGCTGAAAGGCAAAGTTGTTGTTATTCAGTTTGTAAAGGCTTGCGGCAAGGAAGATGAAATTGTAAAAGAAGAAGTCTTCTCTGGAGTTTCTGATAATATGCCGGTTGTCCTCCGTGTGGTTGCCGAAAAGCAGCAGCTCCATTTTCAGTATGGTGCTGACGAAAGAAGCATGATTACTTTTGTTGATAATGTGGACGGCAGTATTTTGAGCTACGAGGTAGCAGGTGGATTTGTTGGAACAATCGTTGGAATGTTTGCAGTTTCTGGCGGCGATTATACAAAACGTGAGTTCTATTGCGATTTTGACTGGTTCAAGTACGATAATACAGCTCGACTCTGGATTGATAAATAAATGTCATTTTCGGGCCTGACCCGGAAATCTATTATGGTGGAAATGATGAGTAAAAGTTTTTTTGTAAAAGGGATTTATGCTTCTGGAATGGTTTTACAGCGAAATACTGTAAACTGTATTTATGGCGGTGGAGCAAAGGCAACTCAGGTAGAGCTTGAGTTTAGAGGAAATAAAAGCTCAACTACAGCAGATAAAAATGGCGAGTGGAAAATAGAGTTTAATCCCGGAGAAGCTGGCGGTCCTTTTGATTTGAAGCTTGCTTGTGCTTCAGATACGATTGTTTTTTCTGATGTTTACGTTGGCGAAGTCTGGCTTAGTTCTGGTCAGTCAAATGCACAGCTTCCAATGAACCGCATGAAATACAGTTACCCGGAAGAGTTTAAGCTGCCGGAAAATCCTCAGATAAGGATGATTACAATTCCTATTACCTTTTCTTTTGATGGAGAAAAATCTGCTATTGAAAATCCTGTCTGGAAATGTGCCAGCCCGGAAAATCTTGGTGAAATGAGCGGTACAGCTTACTTTTTTGCTAAAAAGCTTCAGAAAGAGCTTGGAATCCCGGTAGGAGTAATTAATTCAAGTCAGGGTGGTTCCCCAATTTTTGCCTGGATGAATAAGGATTCGTTTAAGGAACTTGGACGTGATGATTATCTTGCAAAAATTGAAAAATGGAATGTAAAAGGAGCTGTTAAAAAAGTACAGGATGAAGCTGCAGCTGCACATAAGACTTGGGATGAACAGCTTGCAAAAAGTGATATTGGATTTACGCAGAAATGGAATGAAGGTGGAATTGAAAAGTTTTATGACTGTGCAAATGGAAATAAAACTGTAATCTCTACCAAAACTTTTTCCATCCCTGGTGATTTTACAGAGCTTGGAGAAACAACTGGAGTTGTCTGGTTTAAAAAAGAAATTGTTTTGAACAGTCAGCAGGCAGAATATCTTAATTCACATAAATCATTTATCTGGTTTGGCACTATTCAAGATTCCGATACAATCTGGATAAACGGCACTTTCTGCGGCTCAACTGGTTATTTATATCCTCCAAGACGATACGAAATCCCAAAAGGAACTTTAAAAGAAGGCAGCAATATCATCACTGTGAGAGTTCAAAAAAATGGGCCTGGTCCAATAAGATTCTTTACAGAAAAGCCTTATTATCTTTTTAGTGAGGATGTAAGAATTGCTCCTGTTGCCTTTAGAAATGTTGAGCGGGTGGAATTGCAGAATCAAGTTCAGAGCAATAGTTCGGTTCATAAGGATGATGCGAGTGCTGGTGTAAAAATCAAGCTGGAAGGTGAATGGAATTATGCTGTAGGCTGTACTTCGCTTCCACGGCCTGGTGAAGTTTTCTTTGAGTGGGAACCATCAGCTTTGTATAATTCAATGCTTGCTCCTTGTTTTTCCTATGCAATTGCGGGTGCCTTGTGGTATCAGGGGGAATCGAATGCAACGGAGTATTATGATTACAAGGCTCTTTTGAAAAAGATGATTGAGCTCTGGCGCAAAAAGTTTGTTTATGCTCCTGAAAAAATGCCTTTTGTTGTAATGCAGCTTCCGAACTGGGCAATTGGAATAGAGCGTTCAATCAGTGATAATTTTGATGATTGGGCAGAATTACGCGATGCTCAGCTTAAGGCAGTTGAGGAAAGTGATAATACGACTTTAGTTTCTATGATTGATGCCGGTGAATGGAATGATTTGCATCCAGAAAAGAAAAAGACCGGCGGAACAAGAGCAGCCTTGGAAGCTTTACGCCTTGCTTATGGGGCAAAAACAAATGCAGCTCCAAAAATAGAATATTGTGAGCGAAAGGATGATGTCTTTACCTTAAGGTTTAATTGCGGAACTTCCTCCTTAAAAGCTTATGAAGTTATTGGTGAGGATAATGATAAAGCAAAATATTCTTCAGCCTATGCAGATTTTAACAAAGAAAATCCTTGTGTTTATGGTTTTGAGTTTGTTACAAAAGATGATGTAAAGCTTAAGGCATGCGGAAAGTTAGTTTCTGCTAATACAGTAGAAATTAAATCTCCAGTAGAAGCAGATAGTTTGAAGGAGCTTCGTTATCTTTGGAAAAACAACCCGTGGATTGTAAATCTTTATTCTGAGGAACTGATTCCAGCCTTACCCTTTAAGATTCTGCTGTAAGACTATTCGTTTCCGTTCCAGCAGTAAGTACACAACTTGCAGTGGTCAATTCCAACGCTGTCCAGCATATCGTCTAAGCGAGTGTAGCGCAGCGTTGTGAAGTGAAGCTCTTTGCGGATTTCTTCAAGCATCTTTGCGTATTCTGGAGTATCAGGATTACAGTATTTTTTAATCACTTCTTCAGAAGCATTCTTGCCTTCAAACTTTTCTATAATTCGGCGGGTAATCAAATCCATTTCTGACTTTGAGCGAGAGAAGTTCAGGTATTTGCAGCCGAAAACAATTGGTGGACAGGCTGGACGAACATGAACTTCCTTTGCACCAGATTTATACAGGAAGTCGGTTGTTTCGCGGAGCTGTGTTCCACGGACAATTGAGTCATCAATCAAAAGGATTTTCTTTCCTTTAATTAACGGCTGAACAGGAATAAGCTTCATGTGGGCAATTAAGTTTCTCTGCTCCTGGTTTGTTGGCATAAAGGAACGTGGCCAGGTTGGAGTATATTTGATGAAAGGTCGTGCAAAAGGAATACCGGAAGCATTAGCGTAGCCGATTGCATGAGGTGTACCACTGTCTGGAACTCCGGCAATAATATCAGGATGAACAGAATCTTTATCGCGCATTGCAAGATATTTTCCGCAGTTATAACGCATTGCTTCAACGTTTACGCCTTCATAGCTTGCAGTCGGGTAACCGTAGTAAATCCACAGGAAAGTACAGATTTTCATTTCTTTACCAGGCTGCTGAAGAATCTTGTAGCCGTCTGCATCCATAAAGACAATTTCTGCAGGACCAAGTTCGTGGCAGTCAGTATAACCAAGATTTACATAAGCAAAGTTTTCAAAAGAAACACAGTAAGCTCCTTCCTTTTTACCAATAGCAAGAGGAGTTCGGCCCAAACGGTCGCGTGCAGCATAGATTCCTTTTGGAGTCATAATCAGCATTGTGATTGAGCCTTTTATTTTCTGCTGAACATATTGAATGCCTTCGAGGATTGTTTTTTTCTGGTCAATCAGAGTAACAATAAGCTCTGTCTGGTTGATTTCGCCGCCGGTCATTTCCAGAAAGTGAGTGGAGCTGTTTTCGCGAACTTCTTTAATCAATTCTTCTTTATTTGTAACAATTCCAACTGTTGTGATTGCAAAGCTGCCGAGGTGTGAGTTTACAAGAAGCGGCTGTGGTTCATAATCACTTATACAACCAATACCAATTTTACCGCGGAGCTCTTCCAAATCATTTTCAAACTTTGTGCGGAAAGGAGAGTTTTTAATGTCGTGAATGGACTGTTCAAATCTACCTTCGTTGCTGTATACTGCCATACCACCGCGGCTTGTTCCCAAGTGCGAATGATAATCAACTCCGAAAAACAAATCCAAAGTACAATCTTCTTTTGAAGCAACTCCAAAAACGCCACCCATTGTAAATCTCCTTGCATATCAGATATTCGGTCAAGCCCGAATATGACATAATTTTTTTATTTTCTTTCCATCAACGGGATAAAATCTCTTTCCTTTGAAATATTCTTGTATGCCGGTCGATAGATTCTTCCGCCGCTTACAACTTCCTCAATTCTGTGTGCTGACCAACCGGCAATTCTTGAAATTGCAAAAATTGGAGTGAAAAGTTCACGAGGAATATTAAGCATTGTATAAACCAGACCGGAATAAAAGTCAACATTTGCACAGATATTTTTTGTTGCGGCGTGTACGTGAGTCTGCTGAATTACATCTGGTGAAAGTCGTTCAATCAAATCGTAAAGCTCAAACTCTTTCATAAAGCCTTTATCTTTTGCAAGCTCACGTGCTTTAGCTTTAAGGAGCACTTCACGAGGGTCGCTGATTGTATAGATTGCGTGACCCATACCGTATATTTTTCCTGTGCCGTCAAAGGCTTCTTTTTTAGAAATCTTAACAAGATAATCGCGTACTTCTTTTTCATCAGTCCAGTCTTTTATGTGGGCTTTAATGTCATCCATCATTTCGCAGACACGAATATTTGCACCACCATGGCGTCGGCCCTTAAGGGAACCAACTGCGGCGGCAATTGCAGAATAAGTATCTGTATCGGTTGAAGAAACTACGTGAACGGTAAGAGAAGAGTTGTTACCACCACCGTGTTCTGCGTGAAGAATGAGTGCAAGATCAAGGATTTCTGCTTCGAGCTTTGTGTACTGCTTGTCTGGTCTGATTAAGCGTAAAAAGTTTTCTGCAGTAGAAAGCTCTGGTTTTGGATTATGGATGAACATACTCTTGTTGTCGTAATAGCGGCTCTTTGCCTGATAACCATAAGCGGCAAGTGTAGAAAAACGTGCAATAAGCTGAACACACTGTCTTACAATATTGCTTACTTCACGGCCTTCCGGATTTTCATCATAAGAATAGCTTGCAAGAACACCGCGCGCCATTTTGTTCATAATGTCATTTGAAGGAGCCTTCATAATCATATCTTCCGTAAAGTTTGGAGGAAGCATTCTTGATTCTCCAAGATATGAAGTGAAAACCTGAAGCTGCTTTTCATTAGGAAGCTCGCCAAAAAGAAGAAGATAAGCGCACTGTTCAAAACCATACTGGTTGTTCTTTTCAGCGTCCTTGATTAAATCTTCAACATTATAACCACGGTAAATCAACTTACCTGGGATGGCAATTTTCTGTCCGTCCTGAATATCATAACCAACTACATCACCAATTCGGGTAAGACCAACAAGAACACCAGTTCCGTTTGCATTTCGGAGACCGCGTTTAACATCATATTTAGTATATAAATCGGGATTGATCGGGTCGTTGTGGACAGCAAGACGCTCGAGCTTTTTTAAGATGTTTTGTTTTTCTTTTTCTGAAAACATAATTTTGGCCTCCTTTTTTAATTACAGTGTCAAAACAGTTTAATCGGCATTCGGTCATTTTGTATGAATATGACCTTTTTTTAATTCAAATTGCATAAATATACAGTATTACAATTGAATTATTGAATGATTATACAGAAAATGGGGGAGTTGTTCAACAATAATGAAAAATATAAAAATGTAGAAAAAACTAGTCTGCACAGAATCCCAAGGCTGTAGGCACTTTGCGCTGCAGGAAAGGTTTTTCAATATCTTTGGTGTAGACGAGGAGTGCGGAGGAGTGGCCGCCGTCGAATTGCATGGCTTTGTCGCAGCCGAGTTTTTGGAAGATGAGGGAACATTCTTCGTAGTTCAGGCCGTTGCGGTCGGTGGGGTGGAAGAAGGGGGTGGTTACCATAATGTATAAGTAGCGGCCGTTGCCAGAAGTGCCGCAGCCTACACGGGAACGCTTATTGTGTTGGAACTTTCTGAAGCTGCAGTTTTCGTAGGTCTGATAAAAACCGCCAAAGGCATAAATGTATTTGGAGTCTAAGGCCTCTTCCTGATTTTCCAGGATTTGAGCACGGAGCTTTTTTCTGCCGCCAGCTTCATCATCATCCCAATAAAAAGCAAGAGCGCAGTTTTTTTGATTTGGAGCAGAAATAATTTTTTCGTGGTCTTTTAAAATTCCCACAGGATAATTTGTTGTTTCAATTAAAAAGGGAGCCGAGTTAATTGCAACAACAGTATGGTATTGTCTGGCAAAATCTTTTACATTAAAAAGCTGACCCAAACTGTCTTCGTGCGGGGCATATACAATAGAAAGCTTTGGATTATCAAGGTCGATTCTTACACAATGCCAGCTAACTCGCTGCGGTTTTACAACATCTCCGGTGATTTCGAAACCATCCTGTATGTGTTTCCACTGTACTGGGGAAGGGGCAAGAACTTCAATTGGCAATACTTCAGGTGTGGAATAAGTTTCTTTAAGAAGCTTTGTTGTGCTGCAGCTGGTGAAGAATAATAGGATGGTGAAGAATAGAAGAGATTGTCGAATCAAGTCCGACAATGACAAAGGATGAGAATCAGACGATGGCAAATGTTTGTTCATAATCATTACTTTACAAAACGTTGGGCTGGAGTAACTACCCAGATTGCCTGCAGTTCTGTATTGCCAATGTTTTCAAGTGTATGGGGAACTGCGGCGGAAAAGGAAGCACTGTCGCCTTCTTCAAGAATATATTCCTTGTTTTCATAAGTTAGGCGTGCCTTACCAGTCAGAATAATTCCGAGCTCACGACCAAGATGTCCGTAAGAACCTCTGTGTGTGTGCGAGCCAGCTGGAATCTTAAGAACATAAGCTTCTATGGAGTTTTCCTTTTCTGTTGAACCGGGATTTGCTAGCTCTTCGTAAATTATATCTTCTTCGGCAAGAGTGGCCCTTTCATCAGCACGGGTAATGCGGACTGGACGTTCCTTGCGGTATTCTTCAAAAAGAAACTCAAGATTTATATCAAGCACATCGGCAAGGGCAAGCAAAGTGTCTATGGCTGGTGAAACATGGTTGCGTTCAATCTGAGAAACAAGACTTTCACTCACTCCGGCTTTCTGGGCCACAACTTTCAGCGTATAACCTTTATGTTCGCGTACCTGTCTGAGCTTTTCGCCAAAGTGATAGGGAATGCGTTTTTGTTTATCATCATCAGAGCTTTGAGAATTGCTGGTAACCTGGTGGGACTTAGTTTTTTTAAGTTCATTTTCTTCAGGATTTTGCGAAGGTGTCATTAATCTGCTTCTCCTTGTTCTGTTCTGTTACAAATTGTATAAAGTAATCTTCTAGTGTTTTGTGTGGACCTTCAAGATTTAGTCTTGCTCTTGAACGTGCATTATCACGACGTATAGTATATAGCGAATAAAAGTCTCGGTAGTCAAGCCCCGCATCAGCCTTTACGTGTTCACCAAGGAACTTAGAAACTTCATCACGACCGATAGCCGGGATTCCCTTAGTTTTTAAGTTTGCGCGAAGTGAAAGAATCTGCTCGTAGGAAATGCCAAAAAGGAACTCTTCCATTGCCTGCGAAACTCCCTGATTGCTGAGCTTCTGTTTTATAAAGCTAATCCACTGGTCGTCCATCTGCATGGAAATTAAAAGCAGCTCACTTGTTCCCATCATTGTTCCAAAAGCAGGTGCAAGTTTACGGCGGGCGGTCCAAACTGATTGTAAAACGGGAGCAACATTTTCTATAGTCTGGTCGTTCCAGTGTTCCCAAAGCAGCAAGAGAGATAAAGCCCACTCGCGGCGGAAATCAATTGGCTGGGAGGTGTCGCGGATTAAGTTCAGGTAAACGTCTTCTACCAGCAGGGAGAACATAGAAAGAATTGTTTCCGATTCAAGGGCTCTGGCAACATAGTCGTATTCGGCGCCCATGTGGGAAACATATTTTTGCAGCGAAGATAGAGTGTGTGTTTTTGCAACAAGCAGACCTTTTCCCAATACCGCTTTTGATGGAAGCTGGAGGGTTGTGTCGCCGGCATCCTGGTGGTCAATGAGGGAGTCAATAAGGGAAGTTGGGGTGCGTTCGCCGCCGATGAGGTTGTGACGTTCCAAAAGTGACGGGAAGCAGGCAACAGCCCGAGCAAGCTGCTCCAAATCTTTGAGGCGCTCTTGAAAGTTTTCTGCTTTATCTTTATCAACTTCTTTTATAACAGGAAGTATTCCGTTAACCAGCTTTTTCTGATTTTCCGTAAACACTTCTGCATTTTGTGTAGATTGAGGAACTTCTGATTCTTGGTCGAAGAAGGTCGAAATGTCGACCTGTTCAAAATCTTCTGTACTTTCCATAATAAGACGTAATACCTCTAAATAGTAGTTGTAAATCGTTCAACTTAAAAAATATTTAAGAAATATTAAGTATTATTTAATTATAAAGCATAATCTGTATTTTTCAATGGAAAAAATAACATATTTTAATAAAACGAGGTGGATTCCGTCCGATAACATAAGTATGAAGAAGAGAAAAATTGTTTTTGTTTTATTTTTGATGATGATGGGCGCCTTTTGTTTTGCGCAGGAAGCACAGAAAATCGTTTATACCGAAAAACAAAATTCAATGCGCATAAAGGCGAGCGATATCAGACTTATTCCCGAAAAGGACGGCGCTTTTGGCGATGGAGGCTATCATCTTTATATCAGGAAGCTTCCGCAGATTGAGTCCGTACTGCTTACAGAAACAACAAAAGACCCGGAAGGAAAATCAGACAGCTATGCGTACAGGGCTGCTGAATATAATTCTATAAATGGTGATGAAATCCGCTATCTTGACGGTAAGCCCCTTGTTTCCGAAGGTGCAAAATATAGTCTTGTGGATTCATCTACAGAAAAAACTGATTTTTTTGGTGAAGCCTTCCATATATATATTCCTGCCAAGCTGATTTATGGTTATCCCTGGTCGCGAAACGGCGAAATTGAAATTGGAAAAGGTACCTTTATCAATATCAGAACTTTTGAAAAAAAATATGCGGATTATACCGGCGATTATATGGACAGTCCATTTATGTTTAATCTGGAAACCCGCAAAAAGCCAAAGCCAAAGAAAAATCCTCCGGTTAAAGAGCCAGAACCTGAACCTGCTCCGGAACCGGTTATTCTTACAGATGATTATAATCCTGTTGCGGGGGAAAAGTTCAAAGAAATCTCTGAGGAAATAACTTATTCAAAGGGGCCGGAAACTATTGTTGAAGATATAAACAAAATCCTTGAGGAAGTTGAAGATAAGGATAATCTTGATGTAGTTTTTGCGATTGATGCAACCGGCAGTATGAAAAATGATCTGGCAGTTTTGAAAAAAGATTTAATGCCATCTCTTCTTGATACCTTTAAGGATGCTCCTAATGCGCGTTTTGGTCTGCTTTTTTACCGGGATTATGGTGATTCTTTCTCTTTCCGCGAACTTCCTGTAAAAATGTTCGACTTTACTACAAATCTTACAACCTTTACCAAAAACCTGAACTCAATAAAGATTATCGGTAAAGAAGGCGGGGACATTCCTGAAGCCGTTTACGAGGCGATTTATGCTTCATCTGAGTTTTACAAATGGCGTCCGGGAGTTTCTAAGCTTATAATTTTGATTGGTGATGCCGAGCCGCATCCAACACCGCGTGGCACCAAAAAGTATTCCAAAGATTATGTAATGCTGGTGGCTTCGCAAAAGAACATTAAGCTCAGGACAATTTTGTTACCGAATGATTAATACAGTACTCACCGCACTATTGCCGACTTTTTGATATTGCTGTAAACTTAACTTATTATGAAAAAGACAATTATCATCTTGACTATATCACTTTTGCTTGGTGCGGTTTTGGCACTTTCTGCCTGTAAATCTTTGCCGGAGATTCCGAATGATATGACGCAGGCGCAGCTCATTCAGAAAGGGCAGAATGCATTCAGTGCCGGTGATTATAAGGTGGCAGAATATTATTATCAGACATCTATCCAGCGATACGGAAACAATACAGAAAGCTATATCGAATCAAAATACGAGCTCGGTCATCTTTATCTTAAAACAAAGGATTATGATAAAGCCGAAGAAGCATTTAACGAAATCCTTGAGCTTTACGAGTATGCTGCTGTTGGTGATTTACCGGCTTCCTACAAAAAGCTTGCAAACATCGGCTTAGGCAAAATCCCAAAGAAAAATACTCAAAAAGAATAGCTGGACTTAAAGTTCGCCTAATTTTTTTTCACTTTTTTTAAACTTTTTCCTCAAAAAACCGCAGTTTTTCTCTAAGTTTTGACTATATTAATATGCGGTCTTTTGCTTATTGGTAGCTAGACATTTTAACCGACCGCATATGCAGTTTTCCGGGGGGAAAACTGCACACGAAAAGAGTCGCACTTGAAAAGGCACACTAAAAAAGGTGTACTAAAAGATTGCACATTTAAAGGGGGTTGAAAATGAGGTTTTTCAGGTTTTTGGGGACGAGCATTTGGCTGGCGGTGGTTGTTGTATTTTCTTCGGCGTGTGCGGCGGAGGGAAAGGGGGATTTGTCGGGAAGGGACAGTATTTCGCTTGTTTCGTGGAATGTTCAGACTTTTTTTGACGGTGAAAAAGATGGTTGTGAGTATGCCGATTTTAAAAAGGCTGGAAACTGGAACAGGGAAAAATACACTGTACGTCTGGAGCGACTGTGCAATGCGATTGCGGCTTTAGATGCGGATGTTTTTGTTTTGATTGAAGTTGAGAATGAAAGTGTTCTGCAGGATATCAGTAATTGTTTTGCCGGCGGATCCTGGAAGACAAAGGATTTCTGGAAGTATTCCTGTTTTGCAAAGTCGGAAGGTTCTGCAATAGGAATGGGGATTTTATCCAGGTATGAGCTTTGTGATATGACTACGCATTTTATGGATGTTCGAACTCAGGGAAGTGAAGAGCCGAGTTTGCGTTATTTAATTCAGGTTACGGTTGATTGCGGCGAAAGAGAGTTTGTTCTTTTTGCGAATCACTGGAAGTCCATGTCGGGTGGCGAGGCTGAAACTGAGATTTGGCGTGACTGGCAGGAATCGGTGCTTGCTTCAAGGCTGGTTGAATTGAGTAACGGGGGATTTTTACCGTCAGCTGTTATTTGCGGTGATTTTAACAGGGATGTGAGTAAGTTTGCTTTTGCAGATGGAGAAATTTTGTTAAAAGGTGCGGGGCTTGGGGAAGAAAGTTCTGTAAGGGTTTATTCTCCCTGGTTTACTAAAAATGGAGCTTATTCTACGGAAACGGGAAGCTATTATTTTGACGATAAGTGGGAACGCATAGATAACATTTTTACCTGCGGAAACATAAGACTTACATTTTTCGAACCAGCCGCACGTTCACCCTGGACAACTGATGATAAAATCCCTTTTTCGTATAAGCTTTATAATGGCGAAGGGTATTCAGACCATTTGCCCTTGTTCTGTAGATTTGTGATTGAATGATTTTACGGGGCAGGTTGGATTAGTCTGCTGTTTTGGAAAAGGGTGCTCCAGGAATGAAGAGATTTGATTAGTGGTAAATCTTTGTTTGTGCTGGCGGCGAAAAGGAGAGTGGAAGTTGGGAGGGGGGCGATTTTGTCAGCAAGTTTTTGAAACTCGGCTGCGAAGTTCAAGCTTTGCGGGGCTTGGTCTGGGAAAAGGATGATTAAAGCCTTTGGGAAAGCTGGTGGAAATTGTTCTGGAAAAGACTTATCCATCGGGCTTTTTTCTGAAAGAGACTTATTCATCGCGCTTTTTTTTGCGAGAAACTCTTCCGGTGTGCTTGCTTCTGCCAGTGGTTTTACGGTGATTTTGATTCCGTTTTCTGTAAGGTGACTGACAATATCAGAGCAGAGCTTTAGGGTGGAGGGCTCGAACCAGATGGAACATTCAGAATAATCGTTAATAAAGCTTGTATAGCAGAGCATTTGGAGAAGATTCAGAATATTGTCTTTGAGGGTAGCTTGAGTTCCGCTTATTGCTGTTTTGTTAATTATCATATAGATAATTTTAAGATAAAAAGAAATTGACATCTAGTGAGTGTCATATAATTTTTTGGATGAATTAAAATTTCCTTGAGAATTATCAGCTGATTTTCAGCAGGAAGTAAATCCCAGGGAATCCGATGTATAAGAACAAAAATGGCGACAGAAACAATATAGCAGGAATCAATGTAAGGAGGCTTAGATTACAACAAGATCCGGTATGGTCGCAGAGGGAGCTGTCCGATAAACTTCAGCTTTTTAATCACGATATAGGCAAAAATGCAATCCAGCAAATGGAAGCCGGTACAAGATTTATCACTGATATTGAACTTAAGGCACTGGCTGAAGTTTTTAAGGTTTCTGTGGAGGAATTGCTTACGGTGCCGAGTCAGTCTCCTGGAAAAGCAAAGTATTCTAAGGATGAACAATCGGGTGAACGTTTGATTGCAGAAGATGCAAAGTATAAGGCTGATTAAAACGGAATCTCTACCCGATTAACTTAATTCTAATTATATGATATAAATACTCTATGAAAGTTGCGATTTTTTTTGGGTCTAAGTCTGATAAGGACACGATGAAAAAGGCTGCCGACGTTTTAAAAGAGTTCGGCGTGGAATACAAAGCATTTATCATTTCTGCCCACAGAGCTGGTGAGCTTTTGCGCGAAACTGTAAAGAAGGTTGAGGCCGACGGTTTTGAAGTTATTATTGCCGGGGCTGGTCTTGCAGCTGCTCTTCCTGGTGTTATTGCTGGAATTACAACATTGCCTGTAATCGGTGTTCCGCTTGAGTGCCTTTCTGATAAATCGAACGGGCTTGGTGGAATGGATGCACTTCTTTCTATAGTACAAATGCCTCCTCAGATTCCGGTTGCAACAGTTGGTATTGGCAATGCAAAAAATGCAGGGTATTTGGCGGTTCAGATTCTGGCGATAAAGTATCCGGAATTACGTGAGAAGTTAGTGGCTTTCCGTGCTAAGTTGGCATTGGATGCGGCTGAAAGTGGAATTGATATAACATTTTAAGTCTATGCGTTAGCGATGTGAAGGGCGGCGGAGCCGTTCCGTAGTGGCGGTGGTTGAGACTGGCGAAACCACCAGAACGAAGGAATGAAGCGAAAGCGGAACCCGGAACGTAGCGACCCGAGCGCAGCGAGGGGAACGCCCAAAAAACATAGGAGAAGATAATGGCATCTTACAAAGAATCAGGTGTTGATGTTGAAGAAGGTTACCGCGCGGTAAATAAGTACAAAGAGCATGCAAAAAGGACTGCAATTCCGGGGCTGTTGACTGGCTTGGGAAGCTTTAACGGGATGTTCGAAGTTCCAAAGGGTGTAAAAAATCCTGTAATGGTAAGTGGAACTGATGGTGTTGGAACCAAGCTTGATATTGCCTTCCAGATGAAAAAATACGACACAGTTGGTATTGATTGTGTTGCAATGAGTGTAAACGATATCCTTTGTTCCGGCGTGCAGCCGCTTTTCTTCCTTGATTACATTGCCTGTGGTAAGCTTGATGCCGATGTTGCTGCCGATTTGGTAAAGGGTGTTGCAGATGGTTGTGTTGAAACCGGATGTGCGCTTCTTGGTGGCGAGACAGCCGAAATGCCAGGTTTTTATGATGTTGGAAAATATGACTTGGCTGGCTTTGGTGTAGGTATTGGTGATAAAAAAGAAATGATTACCGGCGAAGATATAAAGGATGGCGATGTTCTGATTGGCTTGAGCTCTACTGGTGTTCATTCAAACGGTTTTAGTCTTGTAAGAAAGCTTGTTCCAAATCCTAATGATCCATTTGTTGTAGATGGCAAGGATACAGGAAAAACTATTGGCGAAGTTCTTCTTACTCCAACACGCATTTATGTTAAGCCTGTAATGGAAGTGCTTGGAAAATACCGCAAGTCAATTCACGGAATGGTTCACGTGACTGGTGGCGGCTTCTTTGAAAATATCCCTCGTATGTATCCAAAAGCAAAGAACGGTAAAAAGCAGCTTGTTTCTGTGATTAAGCGTGCTTCCTGGGATATCCCTGCAATCTTTGGTGAGTTGATTCGCCGCGGTGCTGATTTTGATAATGTTTACAACACCTTTAATATGGGAATTGGTTTTGTTCTTGATGTTGCAGCTAAGGATGCTGATGCTATTATCGATATGTTCAACGCAAATGCTTCTAAGTATGCACGTCCAGGCGAGGCTCCAATGAAGGCTTACAGAATCGGTAGAACTGCTTATGCAGCTGGTGAAGTAAACGGTCAGCGCGATGCAGTTTTGTTTGAGGACTAAATGATGGCAAAGAAAGTTGCAGTGTTGGTGAGCGGTGGGGGAACTAATCTCCAGGCTTTGATTGATTATCAGATGGAAAAGGGGAAAGATTGCCCTTACGAAATTGTGGTTGTTATAAGCGACCACAAGGATGCCTTTGCCCTGGAGCGGGCTGCAAAAGCTGGGATTCCTTCTGCGGTAACTTCGCCATACAGTGTGATGGGAAAAGAGGTTGCCCAGGCTGCCAGTCGTGACGAAAAAAGGCTGGCGGTTAGCAATGCAATGCTTGCTGTTTGCCGTGAGCATAAGGCAGAAATTATTGTTGAAGCCGGCTGCCTTACTGTGTTGGCTGGTGAGATTTTAACTGAATATTCAAATAAGATTATAAACCTGCATCCGGCACTGCTGCCAAAATATGGTGGTGTGGGGATGTGGGGACATCACGTGCACGAGGCTGTGCTTGCAGCCGGCGAAAAGGAAAGTGGCTGTACGGTGCATCTTGTAAATGAAGTGTGTGATGGGGGCGAGATTCTTTTACAGAAGAAGGTGCCGGTTTTGCCAGGTGATACTCCTGATTCTTTATATGCGCGGATTGCACCGGTAGAGCACGAAGCTTTGCTGGAAGGTCTGCTGCTTTTGTGTGAGCGCGGATAGATTGTCGGGTCAAGCCCGACAATGACAAGGTGTTATAAACTAAAACTTTCCGGAAGCAAATCGCCGAGTGTGAAAACCTTATATTCCTCCGGGCTCTTTGCAAGAATTATTTCAAAATCCTTTTTACAAAACTCTGCCATAACCTGTCGGCAAACTCCGCAGGGCGGACAAAAATCCTTTATTACAGGCTTACCGTTTTCATCCTCAGGGCCGCCAACAACAGCAATAGCCTTAAAGTTAAGTTTGCCTTCACTAACAGCCTTGAAAATGGCGGTGCGTTCTGCACAGTTACTGGGACCGTAAGCGGCATTTTCTATGTTGCAGCCGGTGAATAAAGTTCCGTCATCTGCAAGAAGTGCTGCACCCACATGAAAGTGTGAATAAGGTACATAAGAAAAATCCAGCATTTTGATTGCGGAAGAGATGAGTGATTTGTAAGTTTGTTCGTTTGTGTTCATAAGAATATTTTAGCATAAGTATAGATTCCGAAACAAGTTCGGAATGACGAGTGAGAATATACAGTTTGAGATTTTATTTTTTTTCAGGATTTTTTGATGTCGTGAAGGTTACAATAGAAACAATGAGCAGAATAAAACTGTGCTGTGATGTTTTGCTCCTTACATCATAAACAACTTAATCACAAGTTCTTCATCCTGATTTATTGTAACTTTATGTTTTTCAAAGTTGCCGGGGGCTGATTTTCCATTGTAATTGCTGAAGCCGAAGGGTTCTTTTGGGATTCCGACTGCATTTGAATTCAGAGTGTCGTCGTTGTTCAAATCCTGATAAAGACAGAAGGCAAAGTCTCCATCGGGAAGATTTACTGTCGTTTCAATTTCATCATTTGTGGTTTGCAAAATAAGAGTTTTATCAGGAATATGCTTCTTAAAGGACTCCTTGGAACCGTGTATGCTCATTACAATTTTTCCTTGGTTTTCTTTTACATTTGTGATTTTGATTTTTACTTCATTTGAAAAGGCGGAAGATGAAATCAGCAAAAGTGTGAAAAGTAAAATTATTTTTTTCATAAGTTCACCTTAGTACTTTCCAAAAAGATACTGTCCGAAAATGTCTTTTCCAATAATTGTTATTGCCTGCCTTGGACAGGAATTAACGCACCTGTAACAGATTGTGCAGTTTGAACCTGTAAGCTTTGCTACTTTGTTTTCAATTTGAATTGAGTGGGTAGGACATTGTTTTTGACAAAAGCCACAACCAGAACATTTTTCTGCGGCAACCTTAAAATCGTGACGATGTTTTTTTGCGGCATTCATAAACCAGAGTCGTTGACCAAAAAGACCTGCAAGCTGATTATAAAAATGAAGTCCTTCATGAGGATATTTTTTATTTTGAAGCATTTTGGAAATTGCAGATATTTTTTCTTCTGTATTTTTGATTATCGCTTTATTTTCTTCAGAAGATTTTTTCAGCAATTTTACATCAGCAACTGTATCAGGCATTCTCAGATGCAAACCACCAAGAATGTTTGCGCCACATTTTTTCAATAGTCTTGCTCCACAGCCAGTACCATCTCCACTAAAGGCTCCCATTGTCGCAATCAGAAAAATATTTTTGCCTGAAAAAAGCGAACTGTTTTTTTGAATAAAATCTTTTACAATAAAAGGAATGTTGCTGAAGTGAACAGGATATGCCAATATAAATTCATCGGACTCTTTTATCAACTGGATAGCATTTTCGTTTTCAATTGATTCAATTTTTCCATTTCCTAATGCTGACGATAATAGTTTCATGCAGTACTTTGTGTTTCCATTTCCGCTAAAATAAATTATGTTCATTCTGATTTTCCTCCATTTAATTCTTTGCAATTAAAAATAGTTATAAAATCGTGGAGTTTGGATTTCCAGTCGCAGTCGTAGTTTACGTTCTTCATTGTGGCAAGAGAGGTCAGACCATGGATATAAGCCCATAGAGAGATAACAATATCATTTCGTTTTGATGGTTTTATTTTGTTGGTAATTAAAATCTGATTCACAAGATTCTTGAAGATTTCGTATGGCTTATAGTTTTTTTCTGAATCTGCGTTTTTTGTTAAATCAAGATTTATATTAGCCTGTCCAAACAAAAAATGAAAATAATTCGGATTATCTACAAAGAAAGAAAAATAAGTTTTTCCCAGCTCTTCCAGAGGATTTGTCTTTTTTGAGGAAGCAGCAATTGTTTTCTGCAGTTCAGCTGAAAACTTTTCGGTTATATATTTTTGCATTTCTTCAAGAAACTTTTCTTTGTTTTCAAAATGACTATAGGGTGCCTGGTGAGAAACATTACATTCAACAGCAAGTCTTCTTAATGAAAAAGATTGAAAGCCTTCTTCCGACACAAGCTTAATTCCCGCTTCTAATAGTTCGGATTTTAAGTCTTCATGGTGATAAGTTGATTCTTGTTTTTGCATATTGCCTCCTTTAAAGTTGACAGTGTCAATTTAACATATAAAGTTGACATTGTCAAGTTGATTAAGAGGCTTTTCTTATCTACACCAACTCTTCCACTACTTTTTCCAAATCGACTTTACCGCACTCTTCGGTAATGTCCACTGCTTTTCCAAAACGCAGGTAATAGAGCATACACTTAATCTCAGTGTTAGGCATACCAAACATTGCCGCCACAGCCTGACGGTAACAGGCCAGCTGATTGTAGTAAAGCTCAGGTACAATGCTCTGGTTGGTTTTGTAATCCACAATGGTATAAGTGCCGTCCTCGTCCTGGAAAATAAGGTCAATAATTCCCTTGATGATTTTGCCTCCAACTCTGCTGCGGAAAGGATACTCTGCCTTGTGCCAGCCAGATTTAATTGCTGCTTTGCCAAGTTCAGTCTCGCGGAACTTTTGCTGCATTTCCTGACAAACTGCAATAATTGTCGCCAGACTTTTTGCATTGTTTTCCAGTCCCACAATATCCCTATTGGAATAGCTTGCCTGCTCTCCAGTAACAACAGCTTCCATATAGGCGTGGGCGATTGTACCAAAGTTAGTAAAGCCAAAGCGCGGTTCTGCTTTTTGAATTGGTTTGCCGTTTTTCTTTGGGATTGAAGCAATTACGATGTTGTTGATTTCCGGGTACGGGGTGCCGGGTTTGGCAGTATAAGCTTCCAGCGGAGAAGCGGTGTTGTACGATGCATCATCAAACTTGTGGAGCTGGCTTGGAGATGCATATTTGTCGGGTACAGCTTCTGTTATTATGAGTTCAGCATTTTCGTAAACATCAGATTTTTCTACAGCATCAATAAATGTTGCTTTTGCATTGGAATTATTCGGGCGATCATTGGCAGCTTCCGTTTCTTCCGGAGTATAAGGCGGAATGTCTTCTGTGTCGTAAAACTTAATGCCCTCAAAGGTGTCGCCTTCAAAATAATTTATTGACGGCTCAAGCGTATGATAAATTGTATCGAGCTGTTTTTCAGAGCCCGGACAGTAAGCATCCTCTGCATTTGGGTTCAGCTTGTATTTTCCGTTTGTGATATAGAGCTCATCTATGGCACGGGTTAGGGCAACGTAAGTGAGTCGTCTGAGCTCGGCATTTTTCATCTGAGTATTCAAGGCCTTCATCTTGTCGTAAAAATAATTTGACTTAGAACCCGGGAAAAACTCAGAAGGGGGCGTGTTGATAGTGATTCCATACTCAGGGCTTGAAAAAACAGGAGAAGTGTTTGTGTCGTTCATTCCTTTTTTGTGAGTTGCACAGATAAAAACAACCTTGTATTCAAGTCCCTTACTTTTGTGAATAGTAAGAATGTGAACACCCGAGGTTTGCTCCATAGGAATATCCATATTTTCCAGCTTGCTTCTTTCGTCGGTGTAAGCACGCACGCTGTCTATAAAGGCCGAAAGATTGAGATTGCTTTCTTCCGCATTGTGGGCCAGCTCAAACAGAAGGTCATAAAGCTTGCTGTACATGTTTACCTTGTTGTTCCAGAGAGTTTCGAATCTGTAGCCGGAATCATACCAGAGCATAGTTATGAGCTTAGTAATCGGTTGGGATTTTACAGCTTCCTGCATTTTTGTAAAAAAGGCTTTTGTGTGCGAATAATGGTTTAGGCTTTCCGGAGTAAGAAAACCTGTAAGCTCATCCTCAGAACTTTCAAAAGGCTTTTTGCCTGCAAGAATAATTATATCTGTTTCTTCAATAGAGAGATTTACAAACGGAGAACGGAGAACCTGCGCATACGAGATTGAATCATTATCATTTATGCAGATGCTCAAAAAAGAGATGATGTCGTTTACAGGACCGTCTGCAAAAAAGCCGGTAACAGTTTCTGTGTTGTAAGGGATTCCGTAATTTAATAGAGTGCGCTCGTACAAGGGCTGAAGTGCATAGCTTCTCATAAGAATTGCAATATCATCCGGCTTGTAGACTTTTCCGTTTATACCTTCGCTTGTAAGCTGGGCAATTTTTTTTGCAATCCATATAGCTTCTGCATCTTCTTCTGTAAACATAGAATACTCAGCTTCCTGCGCTGAATCATAGCGGGCAATATGAATATGCGGAGTTTTTATAAGATCAGGATTTCGGCTTACTTCTTTTGCTTTATCCTCAGGGATAGTTACGTTGTGATAAACTGCTTCGTAATCAGGCAGCGGTTCAGCAGTATTTTTTTCATCGGCTTCGGTGTAGAAAACAGCACGTGGTCCGCCAAAGATTGTGTTGAAGGCTGTAATAAGGGATGGATGAGAACGATAGTTTGTAGACATGCTTAAATTACCGTCTTTAAAATCCTTTGAAAGCGCACGGAAAACAGAAACGTCTGCACCGCGGAAACGGTAAATACTCTGCTTTTCATCGCCCACAAAAAAGAGCTTTTCGGGACACAAATCCTGAACCTCAGGCACTCCCTTTTCGTGGCGTTCCAGTTTTTCGGCAAGCATAAAAAGCATATCGCGCTGCTGCTGGTTGTTGTCCTGGAACTCGTCTATCATTATTGCCTTGTAGCGTTCTTTTTCAATCTGGCGGATTTCTGGATAATCACGCAGGATGCAGACTGCAAGGTTTGCAATATCCTTAAAGGAAAGAACTCCGGTGCTTCGTTTTATATTGTTGATTTTGTCCTGAAACTCCTTGAGCAGCGGCAGCAGTTCCTTTGTAATTGCATACCCCGAAACAAAGTTTATAACCGAAATCAATATGCCAGCCTCGTTGCGCATCTGGTTTAATATTTCTTTGAGGGCAGCACTGTTTTCCCTTGTTCCTGCCTGCGAAACATAGGCAAGCGTATTAACCGCATTAGTATAATCAGCCATGGCAGAAAGAGTTTTTTTATTTGAAGCTTCAATAATTTCATCAGTAAGCACTGGAGCTTCGGGGAGTCCCCGGTCAATAAGAGGAGTTAATGCAGTGATAAACTTAATTGTACGGTTGCCTTCAAAATCATTCAGCGCATTCTCGAGTTGACAGAATAAATCTTCAATCAGTTTGGTTTCTTTTTGCCACACAGAAATTATTTCTGCCTTCTGGTTTCCTAAGCATTTATCAAAATCAATTGGCTCGGCAACTGTAGAGTTTTCCATTATGGATTCAACAAAAAGCTGGGACGCAATTTCTTCATAATTCTTTGTACTTACAAGTGCCTTTATTGCAAGGTTGTCCCTGTGCTGCAAAATAAAAGGAAGTGCTGCCTGGTGAGCCAGCTGAGTTATTGCTTCTTCATCCTGTGTAAAATCTGGAGTGATTCCGTAAAGATATGCGCCGGCCTTTGCAACAGAATTACAATAGCTGTCGAGAGTTTTGATGTTAGCCTTATAAAACTCCTCTGCCTGCTGCGGGGCCTTTTCTTTTAAAACCTTATAGATGCGGGAAGACATTTCTACCGTTGCCTTTTTTGTAAAGGTGAGCGTCAAAATCTCTTCAACCTTGCAGTTACGGTTTATAACAAGATCGGTAAAGCGTTCAGAAAGAACTGTTGTTTTACCCGAACCTGCGCCTGCACTTACAACTGAGTTTTTTGCAGTATCGATTGCGGCTCTCTGATATTTATCAATTTTTCTTACGTTTGATTTATTTTCGCTGCTCATAATTATTCACCTCTTCCTACTACAAAAACTTTTCTGCAGAGTGCCCTGTAAGCACAGCCGTTGCATTTTACAAACTCAGTCTGAGGGTTATTCAAAAAGTCGCCTGTGGAAATCTGTCTGACATATAATTCTATACAATCAAGAAGCTTCTGCGATGACGATTTCAGCTTTTCTAAATCGACATCTGTTTGTGTTGCTTTTGAAACATTAAAGAAACAGCATTTTTCAATTTCAATCGGATTCCCCTGATTTTGAAGCAGATAAATGTACATAGGTATCTGGAAGTCTGGAAGCTCTTCTTTCTGTCCGGGTTCTGGTTCTTCATAATAAAGATTTTTTGGAATAGAACCATCGGTGCTCTTAAAGTCAACAAGAATGTAAGCTCCATCCCCCGGCTCCTGCAAAATACAGTCAACCTGGCCTTGGCACAAAATATTTTTTTCCGGAAGCTCGTATTCATACCAGCGCTCTGAAGCATAGATGGTACAGCCATCAAATAATTGAGAAAACTTTGTAACAGTAACAATCATAACAGAAGTAAGGGCTTCTTTTGTTGTCTGCAAAAGCTGGCGGGCAAGGAAGCTGTTTTCGTTTTTATCGTTTATAGCTTCGTCAATACAGGCAAGAAGCAGGTCCCTGTGATTTTGAGAAAGCTCACCGTTTTCAAGATGAAGCGGCTGTTTGTTTTCTATGAGCTTTTTGCAGAAGAGTTCAAGAATCTTGTGGTAAAGGTTACCGAGTGCAAAAGGATTCATAAGCTCTGCTTCGTTTGAGATTTCCTTAAGACTGATTATGTATTGCAAGAACCACAGTCTCTGGCAGCCGAAAAAGCTTTTAAGATGTGTTGTGGAAATACGGATTTTTCCTTCCTTATAACGTTTGGTTTGCAGCTCCTGTTTTAGCTTTTCCATTGTTTCTTCTGTAATTGAAGGGGACGTGGTTGTGGCAGAGGCTTTTACTGAGCGGCTGCTGTTTTTCCAGGAGATAAAGCTGTCTTTCTGGAGCTGTGTAATTACAGCAGGTTCCTGTGATTTTTGTGAAAGGTCGGAAAGCAGCCAGGTGCGTTCTTCTTTATATGGGTCCTTTGCAAAAAGAGTTGCGGCATCTGTTTTTGTAAGGTCGTGTTCCGTAAGATAACTGGAAGCCTGTGCGTAGCCAGAAAAGGTTTTGTTTGCAGCTGTAAAGTAGCATTCTGCCTTTGTTGAGTTCATATTGTAAAGGCGGATAAATAAATCTGTAACATTAGGATCATCTTTACCGCCTAAAAAACGTTTACGCTTGTCTTCTCGCAGGAACGAAAGCTGTTTGTAAATCACGGCTAACGCACTCTGGCTTGAATCAAGAATGATGTGGGCTGCAAAAGGTGCGCAGGCCGCCGCTTTATATGGAAGAAGCTGAACGCCCAAGCTTTCGGTTTGCGCAAGATAGTTTACATCCTCCAGACTGGAAACAAAAAAGTTGAACGGAGACGGAGCCTTACATTCAGGGTATTCCTGTTCAAGGTCAATCAATCCGCCAAGCTCTGCAATACAGCGGCTTATAAGCTTGTCTGTATGTTCGGGACATTCATCCATATTGAAAAAAGTCTCGCGGAAGTTGAAATAATGCTCGCGAGTTTTTTCAAAGGATGGGGCGTTGACTAAATCGGTAAGAAGACGTTTAAGGCTTTTGTAATAGTTAACTATATTAACACTGGCACCCCGGTCTGAAAACGATTTTTCCCAGACATCAACTTTGTTTCCTTCATAATTAAAGCTGCAGATACAGTTGTTTTCCTGTCCGAACTTAAGAAGCTCATCATTTAAGGCTGGCTCCTTCCAGGGAAGCTCTTTATTTAATAGAAGAGTTTTTAAGCTTTCGTAACTGAAATCGGAGCTGACACAAGTGGCAATTTGAGAAAAAAGACTGCCGCCGCCGGAGGAGGAAAGTGGCCTTGCGTTTTTCATAACGTGCGGAATCTGATAAAGAGTGAGCTCACGGTCGATGTAAGGGCCGTAGCTGTCAAAATCGGGGATGCTTATGCAGATGTCATTCCAGGGAATATTCTGTTCGGTGTGGAACTTGCGGAGGTGAAGTGCAACGGCTTTAATTTCTGTTCGGGAATTGTTGAAAAAGTCTACTGATGGGGCGGAATCGTTGATGTTCGAGGAAGCCTGGGTTTCGTCATTTTCATCAAGATGAATCAGAGTGATGTCGTCGGGGGAGTTTTCCAGCAGAGGCTTGTATTCGGTGTAGTCAGAAAAGATTTCCGGGAAAAAAACAAAATAATGATTTCCGTCCGAAATGAAAGGCGGCTTTTCCCAGGCAGGGTCAAAAAGATTATGCTTGTCAAGAAAGGCTTTGTAATGGTTGTAAAGAAGGAGCAGATCATCATCTTCATCATCCTTTTTATTACCAGACTGCAGAGAGGATTCAAAATGAGACTTCCACACAGAAAGAGATGGCAACAGGGAAGAAAGCCAGTTCAAAAAGCCTTCGGCAGAGGCAGCGTATTTTGGCGGGATGATTGTTTTGAAAAACGGAGCCTTTGCATTTTCGGATATGATATTTGAAGTAAAAATCTTTCGCATTGAAGACGGAACAGATTTTTTATCTTTCTGTTTTGTTTTGATTGAAGTTCCCTTAAAAGAGTCCCACGCAATAAAACGCTCCATTGCAACAGCAGAAACATCGGTTACTGCGGGATCTGTTGCACGGTCGGCCCAAAGGTCGGCAGCGGTTTGGGTTGGAAAAACAAAAATGGAGTTTGGGTTGTGGATTTGGGATTTAATTGTCTGTTCGATAAGATTTGGTTTTAAAACATTCTGTGCCATATATAATAATATAGCACAGAAATCGTACTAATAAAAAGCTATTTGATTAACATGATTGCCACAAATAAGATATGCAAACATTACCATAAACTTCTTTTTAGTGTTGACAATTCAAAATAAATCGATATATTATATATTACGTTATAGGTAATACATGGAAGTAAAGTTTATAAATGAAGAATTAAAACTTTTATACCAGACAAGTTCCTCAAAAAAATATAAGAACGTACCGCCTCAGATTGTCAAAAAGCTTGTTCGTGCAGTTGATGTATTATCTGCGGCTACAGTTGTTCAAGATTTATGGAACTTTCCATCGTATCATTTTGAACATTTGGAGGGAAATAATAGATATTCTATGCGCATGGATAGAACCTGGCGTCTGGAAATGGAAATTGAGTGGACCAATAATGAATACACAATCGGAATTATTGGTCTTTATGATTTAACAAAACATTATGGAGACTAAGAACATGTCCGAAACATTAAAGCCTTTTTATAATCCTGGACCTGGAGATATTATTAAAGATGCGCTTGAAGAACTTGGCTGGCAGCAGGATGATCTTGCAGAAATCTTAGGATTATCAATAAAAAGTGTGAATCTCATTTTGAACAACAAGCAGGCTATTACTCCAGAAACTGCAGAATTGCTTGGTAAGACATTTTCAACTTCTGCAGAAATGTGGTTGAATCTTGATGCAAAATATCAGCTTAGAAAGCTGGAAGAAAAACCATCAGAAAAGAAAGAAATCACTCAGGCAAAAGCAGAGTTTAGAAAACTTATGCCAGTATATGAAATGAAAAAGAAAGGATGGTTTGTAAATGATGTTTCAACAGTTTACGGAATAAAAGAAGAAAGAAAACGTATTTTTGGAGATGAAGAAACTGTTCCCCAAAATGATGGGAAGAACTTCTGCGCTCGTCAGACTAATTTTGATTTTGATTACACTCTTACTTATTGTAATGTGTGGTATCAATTTGCAAAATTACATGCAGAACAAATCAGCCTTCCTTCATACCATAAAGCAGGCTTAGAAAAAATTGCAGAAAATATATGCTCTTACACTTTACAGGAAGACGGAATAAATAAAATTATTTCTGATTTGCACTCCTGCGGTGTTGGCTTTTTTGTTCTAAGTCATCTGCAAAAAACATATCTTGATGGCGCAGCTTTTACACTCGGAGAAAATCCATTCATTGTCTATACAGCTCGCTACGATAGAGTTGATAATTTCTGGTTTGTTATTGCTCATGAAATCTCACATATTCTTTTACATTTTGATCATTTGTCTAAAGGCTGTCTTGATGATATGGATTCCAGCGCAAGTTCAGAACTGGAAATTGAGGCCGATGCAAAAGCTTCAGAATTGCTTCACACAGATGAAATCCTTGAACTTGGAACTCAATACAGGCACTATTTTACATTAGACCGGCTTATGAAGATAAGCGAAACATTACAAATTGCAGCTCCTGTTGTATTGGGAATCTTGCAGCATTATAAAATTATTGAATGGAAAAAGTTTAGTAACTTACGTGAAAGTGTAAAAGATAAGATTAATGAAGAAGTTATTAAGGGGTAGAAAAAAAATGACGTATATAAAAATCCATGCTTATAGCATGGATTTTTATATAATTGTAGTTATTTCTCTATCTTCCAGCTTTCCAATGCAAAGTCGCCGTTGAAAATGAAGAAGAGCTTGTGGAGGGCGCTTGAGTCAAAATCATCTGGGAGGGTGATGTTGGCTGTTGTTTCGGCGTCACTCTTGATGATGATTGTTGCAAGCTCTGGGCCTTTTTCACGGTCGAGGGTGATTTTGAGGGTGCCGGAGCGGCTGCCAGCGGTTGGTTTTACGGTGATGCTGGAAGCACCTTTTGACAAGTCGGCGCCATCAATTTCGAGATAAGCGTCTTCAGCAATTGGGAAAACCTTGCCAGGCATAATTACGAGATTTTTTGAGTTACGCAGAGTTGCGGCTGGAACTGTCTCGTAAGGATTAAAGGCGCAGATTCTTTCCGGACCAGATTTTGTTACGCTCTGGACAGGGATTGTGCCATCATCATTAATCTTAAAGTCGCTGATAAATATGTTGCGGTAGCCGCCTTTGAGTAAGCCGACAGTTTTTTCCATTGTCTGGGTGTGGTAAGCGATGTACCATTTGCCCTTGAGCTGGAAAATCCAGTGATGGTTGTTGCCCCATGGTCCAAAGTAGCGGCCCGGGTTCAGGAGTGTTTCGCCCTTGTAGGTGAAAGGTCCAAGTGGATTGTCGGAAGTCATGTAGCAGATGGAAGCAGTTGAAGGAATGTGAGGTCCTGCTGCACCTTCGCGGCTGGCCCAGTTTGAACAGTAAGAGTAATAATATTTTCCGTTGATTTTGTTGATGCCTGAATCTTCAAAAAGGAAAGGGGCGTCAATTTCTTCAGGCTTTGTGTCGAGAGAAATCATATCTGGCTGGAGACGTGCGCAGCGTGCAGATTTAGGGTGCTCTACATCTTTATCATGACCGCCGCCAAAATAGATATAGCCAGTGCCATCATCATCTACGAAAACAGCCGGGTCAAAAAGCCAGTAAACGCCCTGCATGTTTGGAGAGCCGCGATTTACCAGAGCTACACCAAGAGGGTCTGTAAAAGGTCCTGTTGGAGAGTCAGCAGTAAGAACTCCGATTCCGTTTGCACTGTCGGCAAAATAAAGGAAGAACTTATCCTTGCCGTCTATTTTTTTTGTGGCGATTGCAGGAGCCCAGGAATTGCGTGCCCATTTTGCAGCACCATCAGGACCGGCAACTTTTACTTCGCCGCAGTCTGTCCAGTTTACAAGGTCCTTGGAAGAAAAAATGTTCAGCGTGTTGATTCTGCCGTAGCCGTTATCTTCAAGACCGGCGGTATATTCTACCTGCTGAAAATCGTTTGTTCCGTAGATGTAAACAGTGTCCTTGTAAACCAGAACAGCCGGGTCTGCGGTGAACTTCCAGGCATTTATTGGATTGTTTTCAGAAAGACCTTTAATTGCCTTTTCTGCCATTTTTTTCTGCATTCCTGTTGGTTTGAATGCTGGGGATGATGTTGCGGCCGATTCGTTTGAAGAATTGGTTGCGCAAGATGTTATTGTTGTACTCATGATAAGAACCACACCTAAAAAAAGATTTTTGAAAGATTTCATGATTATAGTGTATAGGGTTTTGAAAGAAAAGTAAAACGTTTTACTAAAAAAATATCTGTTTTATAAAAAAATAAAAAAAATTTTAGGTTTTTTTTAGATTTTTTATTTAGACTCTTAATGTAAACAAAAAAAAATAACGTGTTAAATACACAAAAAACACAAGGGGTTTATTATGAAAAAAATGAAAAAGGTTTTGGCGCTTCTCACAGCAGGCGCACTATTATTTGGTTGTATGTTTTCTTTAGCAGGATGTACTGGAGGTAATACGCCGGAAAAACAAGGAAATCAGGAAAAATCAGAAGATCAAGAAAAATCAGAAGATCAAGAAAAATCAGAAGATCAAGAAGATTCAGAAGATCAAAATGATCAAGAAGATTCAGATGATTCAGAAGATTCAACTGATAGCAATGTATATACCATCACCATTAATGAAATGGAACATGGTTCAGTAACTGCCAGTAAAACCAGCAATATTTCTGAAGGCGAAACCATAACTCTCACTGTAACTGCAGATTCAGGGTATAAACTTGATACACTTTCTGTAAAGAAAGGCAGCGTTGATGTTAGTGTTTCTGATAATACTTTTACAATGCCTGCTGCAAATGTTACCGTAAGCGCTACCTTCAAAAGTACAATACTAGAAGGCTTTGTAAAGGTGAATGGTGCAACAGTAAGTAACGCTGTTTCTGGATCAAATATATTTACTGGAGAGACTTCGTATACAATTCCTACAATGTATGTATGTAATCACGAAGTAACACAGAAAGAATACGAGACCTATTGCTACTATTCTTCTAATAAAAGTAAAGAAAAACCTTCTGAAGAATCTGGGCTCGGTGATGATTTTCCTGCCTATTATGTGAGCTGGAACGATGCAATTGTGTACTGTAACCTTCGTTCAGTAGCAGAAAATCTAACACCTGTATACTCGATATGGAATAAGACGGACGTAAGTAAATGGGAGAATACTAAGAGATATGGTAATGGTTACGAAGGTAAATACGCCGGCAATATTTATGAAGCAAAAAGTTATGATGGTTGGCAGCAAGTTACCGCCGATCCAAATGCCAATGGATACCGCCTCCCTACAAACGCAGAATGGGAGTACATAGCTAGAGGTGGAAATGACGGTATTCTAAAAGAGCAGACAAAATACAGTGGAAGCGACAAGTATAAAGATGTCGCATGGTGTATGGGGACTACATATCCTGATGAATATAGAACTCACGAAGTGAAAACCAAAGCTCCAAATACACTTGGAATTTACGATATGAGCGGCAATGTGAGTGAATGGTGTTTTGATTATCAACTTGAAGAAAAGTATGGTACAATAATCACAAATTCTTTCCGCAAAACTCGCGGTGGTAATTGGTTTTGGGATGAATCATTTTGTACTTTGAATTATTATAAGGAGGGTGCAGTTCAAACTGCCCACTCAGATACTATCGGTTTCCGTGTTGTGCGTAACGCAGAGTAGTATTGTAGTATTTCAAAAAATGATTAATAAGATTAGTTAGCCCATTCTTTCTGACCCCGAATTAGTTTCGGGGTCAGTTTTTTTAGAATCAAACAACATCTTCCCCAGCAACTAATGAAACTCCAGTCTGCAAAAAATCTTCTACAATTACATCACCGGTTTTAACAGGGGCTTTAATCTCCAGACGCTTAACGTATTGCATGGCGCGGAGAAGCATTTTTTTAGGGATTTCGCCTTTTGTGCGGGCAGAAACAAGCGGGCGTGTGCCTCCGGTGACGGCGACGGTGCAGGTAAGTGTGCGCATTGGGTTGGTGAGCTCGGTAAAGGCGTACTGTTCGCCGCGTTTGCAGGAGTTGCCGGTCACGGTGATTTTTGGGGCAGTGGTGCCGGGCAGGGCGGAGTCTGAGGATGATGAATCCAGGACGGTTGCTTCCAGCTGGCAGCCCATCGGGCAGATTATGCAGGTAAGGTGATGTATATTTTTGTTTTCCATATTATTTTCCATAGTTTTATCCCTTCGAACGATTAGTCGATTGAATCCTCCGGCATTTCTATTGAGATTGTGATTGACTGCGGAGATTTGCGAAGCTGTTCTATTGCGGCAGGTTTAAGCTCTATGGTCTGCATCTCTCCGGGGCGGACAATGCGTTTTTTTGCCTGGGCAAGAAGCTGCTGACCCGCGTAGACCGAAGCTGTAACGGAGCGGTAAACGTCAGTCGAGCGGAACATAATTCGGATTGCGTCGGCGGATGATGCCGGTTTTGAGGTGGAAGACTTGGTTGCCTTTGCAGGACCAGTACCCGTCATCAAATCAAGATGCTGAGGAACTGCGTAACGCACACGGTTTCCGGCAAGAACTGGCACTGTTATGTTTCCGGCGGTGTTCATAGGATTCTGGCAGTAAGCGGCGGCAGATTTTCCGGCAAGGAGACTTTCTTCGGTAACAAAATCAACTAAATCATGAACGTGAACGCTGTTTCCGCACGCAAAAATGCCCGGAATGGAAGTTTCCATATACTGGTCAACGGAAGGCCCGCTGGTGATAGAGTCGAGCGCAACGCCGGCTGCAATGCTTACTTCGTTTTCCGGGATAAGTCCAACGCTGAGCAGAACGGTATCGCATTCAATAAACTCTTCTGTGCCTGGAATCGGCTTACGGTGTTCATCAACTTTTGCAATCGTAACGCCGCTAACCCTGTCCGTTCCGTGAATCTGGATGATGGTAGTGCTGAGTTTAAGCGGAATATCAAAGTTTTCAAGACACTGAGTAAGGTTTCGCGCAAGACCGGCCGAGTAATTCATAATCTCGCAGACAACTTTAACTTCGGCACCTTCGAGCGTGAGTCGGCGGGCCATAATCAAACCGATGTCGCCGCTGCCAAGAATTACAACTTTTTTGCCAGGAAGGTAGCCGTCAATATTAACGAAACGCTGAGCACTTCCTGCGGTAAAAATGCCGGCCGGGCGGGTGCCAGGAATAACAAGTGCACCGCGGGTTCGTTCACGGCAGCCCATACAGAGGATGATGGTTCTGGTTTGGAGCATCATGAGGCCGTCGTTGGAGTTGATGGCGATGACGCGGTGGAGGGACTGAATCTGGTTGCCGGCGGAATCATCACCGCGCTGAATCTCCAGAACCATCGTATTTACTTTGCTTTCTATGCCGAGTTCTTCAACTTGACTAACAAAACGATTTGCGTATTCGGGGCCGGTAAGTTCTTCGCCAAAGTAGTGGAGTCCAAAGCCGTTGTGAATGCACTGCAGGAGGATGCCGCCCAAGCGGTTGTCGCGTTCCAGAATGAGGACATTTTTCAGGCCGTTTTGTTTGGCTGCAATTGCTGCGGCAAGTCCTGCGGGGCCGCCACCTACAATTATAGTGTCGTATATCAGATTGCCACTGGTTTCAATTTGCTTTTTGGTGGCAACTGGTTTTTTCGTTGTTGTAGTCTTCTTTGTCATTTTGCAACCTCCGGAACGCATGGGCGGGTTTTGGAATCGAGAACGTAAGAGGTGCCGCCGCGCTTTGTGATGTTTATCATTGGGATCTGGAGCTCACGGCTGAGGATTTCGGTAACGCGTGGACTGCAGAAACCGGCCTGACATCGACCCATACCGGCACGGGTGCGTCGTTTTACACCGTCCAAATCGACTGCGCCGATTGGGCTGTGGATGGCGGCAACAATTTCACCTTCGGTAATCATTTCGCAGCGGCAGATAATCTGACCGTAGCGGCTGTCTTTTTTGATGAGATCCAGTTTTTCTTCGTGGGAAGCGAACTTAAAGCTTGGAATGCCTTCGCGTTCTTCGATAAAATAGTTAGTGCCGGAGGAAGCAGGTTTCGTGTTTTCCTTTGAAGTCTTGGCTGCGGATGCAGTCTTCGAAGCCGCACCGGAAGAAGTGGCTTTGCTGGCAACAGGTTTTAGTGTCGTCTTCAATCCGGCTTCCTTCAGAAGTTCAACAACTGCTTCGCCAATTGCAGGGGCAGAAGTCAAACCTGGCGAACAGATGCCGCCTACGTTTATAAAGCCGCGAATCTTTGCATCTTCTTCTATTATAAAGTCGTTTATTGGAGTACCGTCTGGCTCAACTGCAATGGCGCGGATGCCGGCAAAGGAGTTGATAATGTTGCGCTGAGGGATATCGGGGACGGAGCGGCGGGCTGCTTTAAGAATGGCTTCCTGAGAGGCGGCGGTGGTTCCGGTGTAGTCGATTGTATCTTTGGAAACGGCGTCGGCACTTGGACCGATGAGGATGTTGCCGTCGACTGTGCGGGTAACAAGAACGCCCTTGCCGAGCGGGCCCGGAGTCTGGAAAAGTACATGATTTACAAGATTTATGCATTTGTTATCCAGAATACAGTATTCGCCTTTGCGCTGGATAATGCGGTAATCGCGGGCACCTGCCATTCGGCTGATTTCGTCGGCTTTGAGACCGGCTGCGTTGACAACAAAGCGGGCTTTTATTTCGCCGGCGGTTGTGGAGAGGGTGAAGAAGGCGGCGGTGCGGGACGAGCTCTTATCATCATCATTTTTACCGGCGGCTTTGGAGCGAGAAGCTGGAGTTTTGGAAGCAGGAGGCGTAATTGAATGAACCGCGGTGTTTCGCAAAAAAGTAACGCCATTGATTACGGCACTTTCGGCAATTGCCCAGGTGGCCTGATATGGAGAAGTGATGGCGGCGGTAGGGGCGTAGAGGGCACCAACGGCTTCTTCGCTGAGATTCGGTTCAAGCTCTTCCAGCTGGGCGCGGTTCAAAATCTTAAGCTTCTTAACACCGTTTTTCTTTCCGCGTTCCAGCAGAACCTTTAATTTGGCAAGACCATCATCATCAAAAGCGAGAACGAGGGAGCCAATCTGCTTGTAATCAAAATGAAGCTTCTGCGCAAGGTCGGTAAAAAGCTCTGCGCCGCGAACATTATATTTTGCCATAAGTGAGCCGGGTTCAGGATCATAGCCCGCGTGAACAATTCCGGAGTTTGCCTTACTTGTTCCGCAGCTTACATCATCCTCTTTATCCAAAAGACAGACACGCGCCGTCGTTTTGCTCAGCTCACGTGCAATACACGCACCGGAAATACCGGCACCAATAATCACAACATCGTATTCCATGTTTTCCATAAGTATATTTTACTCCATAAATCGTCAAAAATGAAGAAATAAAGCGAAATAAAGAGGATAAATCGTCAAAAGTGAAGAAATAGAAATAGTTCACTTTTTTTTCAAAAATCACCAAAAACACTGCAGTTTTTTTCAAAGTTTTGACTATATTATATATGCATAAAATGCGCCTTCTGAATCTGGCAGAGGGGCTCCAGTAATTTTTTGAGGACAGAATGCGAATGCATTTGCGCGGAGTGGAATGCATTTGTACGGGGCAGTGAGTCCCGGGGTGTCCAAAAAATGTGTGGAGGGCCGGGGATGGCAAGACGTAACAGAAAGTACAAGGATTCCGTTTTTACGGATTTATTTTGAAGCGATAGGGATGGAAAGAAAAACTTTTTAGAGTTGTATAATGCTCTTTCAGGGAATGATTATAAACTAAGCGAAGTTGATCTTAAACGTAAGATTATTGAGCAGGCTCTTTATAAAACATTCAATAATGATGTCAGCTGGGAAATAAACGGCAAGCTTATTGTACTTGTAGAACATCAGTCTACAGTAAACGAAAACATGCCGTTCAGATGCCTTGAGTATGTAACGCGTATTTACGAAGGAATTGTTCCGGTAAAGGCACGTTATGCAGAAAAGAAACCTCAGCCGGCAGAACAGGAGCTGCGTCTGTCTGATGCGTTTTTTACCAAGGATTCCAGTAAACTTGAGCTTGTAGTAAAAGTCAAAAACTGCTCAGACCCAAAATTATTGCCCGTTATAAAAAAGTGCGATATACTAAAACAGTATTGCCAGTTTATAGAAATAGTTGAGCAGAATTACAACAGACTTTTGCCTAAAAAGTCTTTCAAAAAGGCAATCGAAATTGCGATGGAACAGGGAATCCTTACAGATTACCTTGACCGGAAATCGCGGGAGGTTATTAACATGCTCTGTGCTAAGTACAGTTACAAAGATGATATAGCCGTAAAAAAACAGGAAGCGTTTGAAGATGGCCAGATGCAGAAAGCAATTGAAGATGCCCTAATCCTCATAAAAGACTTCAATGTATCTCCAGAAGTTGCTGCCGAAAAAATGAATGCGCCCCTCCAAAAAGTCCTCGAACTTCAGTCGCAGATAAAGTAAATACTCTTTTTCTTCCTATATATTGACGATACAATCAACTTGATTTATTATTATAAGGATGTATTAAATATATGTTATATTTTTGATACAGAATCTGTTGCGTAATGCATGCGGAAAACTTCTTATGCTAAGGAGTGGGATTTGGATTGCTACTGTATAATGGTAAAAACTGGTAGTGAAGAAAAGTTCAGGAATGCGGCAACAGAAAAACTTGCATTGCAAGGAGATAATTCAAAGCTTTATTTCTTTAAGAAGAAGATGAGGGCAAGAAAAGGTCCCGATTTTGAAGAACCTTTGTTTCCCGGCTATATATTTATGGAAACCGAAAATCTGGAACGGTCCAGTGTGGAAGCGCTCAAAAAGGTAAGCGGTTTCTATCATTTTTTATTCGACAACGCTGAGCCGCAGAAATTGCAGGGAAATGACCTGGAATATTTCTCTGTTTTCAGAAAAAGCGGTGAAATGCTTGGAATATCAAAAGCCAAGTTCGATGAAAATCAGCGGATTGTAATAGTCGAAGGACCTCTTAAAGGCTTTGAAGGAAAAATCATACGGGTAAACCGCCGTTGCAAGCGAGTCACCGTAGAAATAGATATGTTCGGTTACAACAAAAAGGTAGATTTGTGCTACGCTGATGTTGACGACCTTGAACATACCCCACAGCAGCCATAGTTCGCTGTCAATGCCTGATAGAGGTGCAGTTTTTAACTATGGTCTTCATTCCATCGCACATGGATGAAAGTGCAGGGTACCGTTTTTGCGTAAAAGGGAAGTTCCCGCTTCTTTTTTTTTGCGAAAAAATGGCGTGCCAATGGGGGTGGTGGGTGGATTTTTATTGTATTCAGAATAATTTGAGATAGGAGGTTTTATGATACATTATCTGAAAGTTGATAACTATTGTTCTTTAGTGAATTTTAAAATTGATTTTTCATCTATAAACCTTCTTCTCGGTGGAAATGGGACAGGAAAATCAACAATATTTGCATTACTTGAAGATTTACGTTTGTTTATTCAGGGAAGAATAGATGTGGCAGAAGCTTTCCCTTTTGAATCTCTTACAAGGTGGCAGTTGGTTCCAGTTCAGAGTTTTGAGTTTTTACTTGCCTATAAAGAATATGAATATACATATCAATTAGAAATTGAGTTTGACAGAGATAATAAGAAAAATCGTGTAAAAAAAGAAATTGTCCTCTGTGATGGAAAACCGCTTTTTTCAGCTTCAGATGGTGAAGCTGTATTATATAATGATTCGCATGAAAAAGGTCCAGAACTTCTTGTAAACTGGCTTTCCTCTGGTGTAAGCTCTGTGTATGAACGCACAGACAATAAAAAAATATGTGACTTCAAAAAGGCTGTAGAGAATATAATAGTTTGTCATCCTTTACCTTTAAATCATTATTCAATAGATTCGTATTATGAAAAGCTGAATATTGATTATTTTGCGGATAATATGCCTGAAGCCTATCTGTATGTTTTGCAGAGTAATCCAGAAAAAATGCTTGAACTATGGAAGATTTTAAAGGAAATAAATCCTTGTTTTTCTAGAACCTACTTAAAAGGCGACACAGATAAAATCCTTTATTTTGAGTACGATCATCAGGGAGCAAAAGCGGCATATACTTTATCAGAAATATCAGATGGAGAAAGAATGCTTTTTACCTTATATTTCATTATTGTAATGTACTTTGATGATGAGCATTCTATTTTCCTTGATGAACCAGATAATTACATATCACTACAGGAAGTTGGGCAGTTTATACAGTATATTCAAGATGAATCTGATGCAAATAAACAATGTGTTCTTATTTCGCATCATCCAAGTATAATTGACTATCTGGCACCAGCAAATGGAATATGGCTGGAAAGACGTTCTTATGGAGCATCAACAGTTGCTGAGCCTCCAAAATCAGATTGCGGGCTTACTTATTCAGAAATAATAGCACATGGTGGTGTTGATGAAGCTTAGTAAAACTCATAAATATACAGTTTTATGTGAAGATAAACTCACACACTGTTATATCCGCCGATTTTTACTTGCACAGGGGATTAGCGGAAGAAAAATATTTCCTTTGCCATTACCTGCAGATGGATGTGGTGAGCAATATGTAAGATTGCAGTTTCCAAGATATTTGCAAGTTTTACGGTCTAAGAGTTTTGATTCAAATGTTCTGGTTGTTGCCATAGATGCAGATAAAAAGACTTTACAGGAAAGAAAAGTTCAGCTTAATGAAGCCTGTGAAGCCGCAAATGTTTCTGTGCGAACCGAAACTGATAAAATGCTTGTTTTTATTCCAAAACGAAACGTAGAAACTTGGATTAAGTATTTTGATGGCGAAACAGTTGATGAAGAACAGGATTATGCTCATTACTTAAATGGGCATGAATCAGATTGTTATTCTGCTGCTGAAAGTATGTCAGCTCAGTTTTCTTCCGGAGGTTTTGTTTCTGAACTATCTGCTTTGCAAGAGGCTTATGGGGAATATACAAGATTAGTTGAACTGGTTAATTCATAGGATAAATATTATTATATAGGACATAAATATGAAAATCAACAAAATCGCCGTAGCCGGTACAGGTTACGTAGGTCTTTCGTTAGCAACATTACTCGCACAGCATAATGATGTTGTGGCTGTAGATGTTGTTCCAGAAAAAGTAGACCTTATAAATAATAAAAAGTCTCCAATACAAGATAAAGAAATAGAAGAGTTTCTTGCTACAAAGCCTCTTAAACTTGTAGCAACAACAGATGGTCGTGCGGCTTACAAAGATGCAGATCTTGTTATCATTGCAACTCCAACAAATTACGACCCAAAATTAAACTTTTTCGATACAAAATACGTTGAACAGGTAATCGAACTGGTGCTGGAAGTAAATCCAGATGCAATAATGATTATCAAATCAACAATTCCGGTTGGCTACACAAAATCAGTACGCCAGAAATACAATACAAAAAACATAATCTTTGCACCAGAGTTTCTGCGCGAAAGTAAGGCACTTTACGATAACCTATATCCAAGTCGAATCGTTGTTGGAACAGATCTGGAAGATGAACGTCTGGTAGATGCCGCACATACCTTTGCAGAACTCTTGAAGCAGGGCGCAATCAAGCAGGATATTCCAACCCTTTTTATGGGCTTTACCGAAGCCGAAGCTGTAAAGCTTTTTGCAAATACATATCTTGCCTTGCGCGTAAGCTACTTCAACGAGCTCGACACCTATGCCGAAATTAAAGGCCTTGATACAGGCAGCATTATCAAAGGTGTTTCTCTGGATCCTCGTATCGGCGATTTTTATAATAACCCAAGCTTTGGCTATGGTGGTTACTGTTTGCCAAAAGATACAAAGCAGCTGCTGGCAAATTACCAGGATGTACCAGAAAATCTAATTCAGGCGATTGTTGATTCAAACAGAACTCGTAAAGATCATATCGCTCAGATGATTATAGACAGAAATCCAAAAAAGGTTGGTATTTACCGTCTTACAATGAAATCAAACAGCGATAACTTCCGTGCCAGTGCAATTCAGGGCGTTATGAAGCGCATCAAGGCAAAGGGGATTGAAGTAGTTGTTTACGAGCCAACGCTGCATGAAGACTTGTTCTTTAATTCTAAGGTAGAAAAAGATCTGGCTAAGTTTAAGAGCGAGTGCGATGTGATTATTGCGAATAGAAAAGCAGATGAACTGGCTGATGTAGCGGAGAAAATATACACACGTGATTTGATGGGTAGGGATTAGAAATCTAATATGTCCGACGAAAATACAACAAATAATTCTCCACAGAATGAAGAACAAAAATCCTCACCAATCCAACAGCAAGCTGTTTCGAAGAATAAAGTTATTTCCTCTTTAATTTGGAAGTTTCTTGAACGCGGTGGGGTTCAAGGAGTTCAGTTTGTTCTTTCTATTATATTAGCACGCCTTGTTACGCCGGAAGATTATGGAGTAATCGCAATTCTTCTGGTATTTATACAGATTGCAACAGTATTTATTCAGAGTGGATTTAATACCGCATTAATCCAGAAGAAAGAGTCTGATGATTTGGATTTTTCTTCTATATTTTATTTGAGTCTTTTTGTAGCCGGTATTTTATATGTAATTTTGTTTTTTGCTTCACCATTTGTTGCAAGATTTTATAAATCTGAAACACTTACACAGTTGTTGCGGGTAATATCCCTTACTTTATTCTTTGGAGCTGTTAATAGTGTACAGAATGCCTATGTTTCTAAAACCATGCAGTTCCGCAGATTCTTCTTTAGCAGTATGGGGGCTGTAATTGGTTCTGGTATTGTTGGCATTGTAATGGCCTATAAAGGCTTTGGAGTTTGGGCCTTAGTTGCACAACAACTAGTTAGGGATTTCCTTATATGCATAATTCTTTGGTTTACAGTTAAATGGCGTCCAAAATTTATTTTTTCTTTTGCAAGGGTAAAATCTTTATTTTCCTTTGGATGGAAGCTTTTAGTTTCTGGTTTATTAGATACTGTATTTCGAAATATTTATAATTTAATAGTTGGACGTATTTATGATAAGGAGACTTTGGGATATTTTAATAGGGGGCATCAGTTTCCTCAAGTTATAGCGGCTAATCTTGATGGAGCTATTCAAAGTGTTATGCTACCAACTCTTTCTTCTCATAATGATAATCCTTCTGAAATAAAAAGACTTACACGACGTTCAATATCTATGAGTGCTTTTTTATTAATGCCTTGTATGTTTGGACTTGCTGCTGTCGCTGAACCGCTTGTAAAAGTATTGCTTACAGATAAATGGCTTCCTTGTGTACCATTTTTACAGTTGGCTTGTATAAGTTATGCTATTTATCCTATACATACAGCAAATCTTACGGGAATTAATGCTCTTGGACGCAGTGATGTATTTTTAAAGTTGGAAATAATAAAAAAAATTATTACAATTCTCAATATTGTGATTACAATTCCGTTAGGAATATATGCAATGGCAATAGGACAGGTAATATCTGCTTTTATAGCCTCTTTTATAAACGCCTGGCCAAATAAAAAATTGATGAATTATACCTATTTTGAACAATGGAAAGATTTAATGCCATCTTTTTTGTCTTCAATAATTATGGCTGTTTGTGTATGGTTTATTAATTTGATTCCAATTACATCAATTTGTATATTATTGCTTCAGATTGTATCTGGCATCGGAATATATATATTGCTTTGTAAAATCCTAAAAATAGAAACATACTCATATTTTATAAAAACAATAAGGGGATTGAAAAATGGCAGAAAATAAAACAATTACAGTAACTTCACCATTACTTCCAGATTTAAAAGAATTTGAAAAAATGTTGGAAGATATTTGGCAGAGAAAATGGCTTACTAATAACGGTTATTATCATAAGGAATTAGAAAAAGCTCTTGCAGAGTATTTGGGAGTTCCTTATATCTCTTTGTTTACAAATGGAACTTTACCACTTATTACAGCATTGCAGGCAATGCGGATAACTGGCGAGGTTATTACAACACCATACAGTTTTGTTGCAACAACACACTCAATCTGGTGGAATAACTTAAAACCAGTTTTTGTCGATGTAGAGGAAGAAACTGGTAATATTGATCCAGAAAAAATTGAAGCTGCAATTACTCCAAGAACAACTGCTATTATGCCAGTACATGTTTATGGAACTCCATGTAATACAAAACGTATTCAAGAAATCGCAGATGTTTATGGACTTAAAGTTATATATGATGCAGCTCATGCTTTTGGGGTAAACGTAAACGGTAAGTCAATTCTTGAAAACGGAGATATGAGTACATTAAGTTTTCATGCTACAAAGGTATATAACACTGTAGAAGGTGGTGCTTTAATCTGCCGTGATGAAGCAACAAAGAAAAGAATTGACTATCTTAAGAACTTTGGTTTTGCAGGTGAAACAACAGTTGTTGCTCCTGGAATTAACAGTAAGATGGATGAAATTCGTTCAGCATACGGATTATTGAACTTAAAACAAGTAGATGATGCAATTGCAAAACGAAACCATGTCGCAGAATTATATCGTGAAGCATTAAAGAATGTTTCTGGTATCAGATTCTTAAATGATATAGAAGGCGTTCGTCATAATTATTCATACTTCCCGATTTTTATTACAGAAAAAGAATATGGTATGAGCCGCGATGCTTTGTATGATCTGTTGAAAAGTCAGAACATTCTTGCTAGAAGATATTTTTATCCTCTCATTTCAAACTTCCCTGTTTATAAAGGTCTTGAATCATCAAATCGTGAAAATCTTCCAATTGCTACAAAACTCGCAGATCAAGTTTTGTGTCTCCCAATGTACGCAGATCTAACAGATGAAGATGTGAAAAGAATAATGAAGATAGTTTGTAAAAGTTGATTTATCTTTTTCAACTAATAAAAACTTATAAAGGAGAATTGTGTTGCATATAAATGAATGTAGAATGTGTAACGGTTTTTCAGTTTTACAAATTAAAAAATTTCTTACAAGAGTTGATACTTTGTTTCCCATACATATTTCTGAAAAAACTGACTTAGAACAATTATCAGAAAAATATATTCAAAAGGCTTTATTAATTGGCTTTTGTGATTCAAATGATGAAGTAATTGCTTTGATTGCTGGATATATAAATGACGAGGAAACAAAAATTGGTTATATTTCTTTGCTTGCTGTAGAACCAGAGTTTCAGAATAAAGGATTTGCAAGACTTCTTATAGCTGCTTTTATTGAAGCTGCGAAAGGGAAAAAAATAAAACGAGTTTTTTTATTTACTCATAATTCAAATAAGAAAGCTATAGGATTTTATAGAAAAAATGGCTTCATTGAAGAACCTCAGGATATAAGGCCAGAGGATATAAAATTTATAAAGGATTTGTAAATTGAATATTTTATTAACATCTGCAGGTCGTAGAACCTATTTAATTGATTATTTTAAGGATGCAATGAATGGGATTGGAAATGTATATGCATCAAATAGTGTATATACTTATAGCCTTTCTCATGCAGATGACTATGTAATTACACCACTTATTTATGATGCTAATTATATATCATTTTTATTAAACTACTGTAAGGAAAAAGATATATCGGCAATTATTTCGTTATTTGATATTGATTTATATATTCTTGCTGAGAATAAATCTGTTTTTGCTAAAAATGGAATAAAAGTAATTGTGGCTGATACGGAATCAATTGCTATTTGTAATGATAAGTGGAAAACTTATGAGTTTTTACAAGATTGTAAAATAAAATGTCCCAAGACTTATAATACAATTTGTGATATAGAAGAAGCTCTTCGTTCTGAAGAAGTTTGTTACCCTATTATAATTAAGCCAAGGTGGGGAATGGGGTCAATAGGTATATATATTGCAGAAAATGAAGTGGAATTAAAAGTTCTATCAAATAAAGTGCAAAGAGCAATCTTCGATTCGTATTTAAAATATGAATCAAATCAGGATGCTGAAAAGTGCGTTATATATCAAGAGAAAATTATTGGGCAAGAATGTGGTTTAGATATATTGAATGATTTTGATGCTAAACTGGTTTCTGTTGTTGCTAAGCAAAAAGTTTCAATGCGCGCTGGTGAGACTGATATAGCAGAAGTTATTGATAATAAGGAATTCTTACCTTTAGCAAAAACTTTATCTTCAAAGTTAAAACATATTGGAAATCTGGATGTTGATGTGTTTAAGACATCTGAAGGTGAACTTTTTGTGTTGGAATTAAATTGTCGCTTTGGGGGACAATATCCTTTTAGCCATTTAGCTGGTGTAAATTTTCCTAAACAAATTGTAAAATGGTTATTAGGAGAAAAAACTGATATTAATCTTCTAAGAGCAGAAATCGGAGTAAAATCTTGTAAAGATTTATTACCAGTAAGGATATAAAATTATATGATTAATATAACTCAAGATGAAATAATGAGCAATTGGGATAACAAGGATTCTTATATTCCTCTAGTTTCTATTTGTTGTATAACCTATAATCACTCAAATTATATAGAACAATGTCTTGATGGTTTTTTAATGCAAAAGACTTCTTTTCCTTTTGAAATAATTATACATGACGATTGTTCAACTGATGGAACTACAGAAATAATAAAAAAATATGTTGATAAATATCCAAAAATATTTGTAACTTTTTATGAGGATGAAAACCAATATTCGAAAGGTGTAAGAGGAATATATGTTAATTATGTTTTTCCTTATATAAAAGGTCAATTTGTTGCAATGTGTGAAGGTGATGATTATTGGATTGATTCAGGAAAATTGGAAAGACAAATTCAGTACTTAATGAAAAGTCCTGCTACGACCTTGCTTGCCGAAAATACTCGGGTTGAGAATTCAATTAAAAATACTTCATATCTATTTTCATCTGAAACAACAGAATCTTTTTCATTAGAACAAATTTTATATAAACGAAGATTTGCAACTTCTTCAGTTATTTTCAGATTTAGTGTATTAAAAGATTTTTTACCCAGATTAAAAACATCTTGTGATACTATTATTTGGGCATGTTGTGCTTCTGTTGGTAGAATTGATTATATACCGAATGTTTCATCTGTATATAGAAGAGGACTTCAAGGTGTTACAGAGAATACGAATAAATATTTATGGGCATTAAAAAATGAGGAATGGACAAAACAAATATACGAGCTGTTCGTTCCAGAAAAGATAAAAAATCATTCTTTGGATTTTGGTTTGTTTAAGGCTTTTTTGGTTGCTTTCTTAGATAAAAAGAAACAAAAACAAGATGTTTGTAATATTGCAAAAAAAATTTTCGTATATTATAGGTTTGGTTATATAATAAGGCTGTTTTTGGAAAAATATGGTAATAAAATTTCTAAAAAATAATTTAGCGCTTTTCATGATAAATATTTATTGGTTATTCTTACTTGTTTTACATAATACAAGTTTGTCATCTATTAGAAAAGCTAGTTTGAAAATACAGTTACTTTTTGTATTAATGCTTTTATTTATTAATATTGGCTATTTTTGTATTTGTTATGTAAAACAGACTGGTACTTTGGGAAAAATTAGTAGACCTTTTAGTAGTAAAAAGTTAGAACATTCAATAACTCTATGGTTGCTTTTAATTTCGTTAATTCTTATTTTAATTGGTATACGCTCAGGTGTTTTTAGCATGTCATACAAGGCTTATTTTCTACGTATGCGAGGTAAAGATGCAGAAGCTCTTACTGGGATAGGTTTGCTTGATTTTGGTATAAAAATATTTATATATCCAATTCTTCTTGCATTTCTTTTTATTGAATTATATTTCAGAAATATTTCAAAAAAATTAGTTTTTTTCACCTTAGGAATAATTGTTTTTTATGTTTATCTTACTCAAACAAACTATGCATTATTAGCTGCTATTTATGTATTAGGGGTTTATTTCATTTCCGGTTATGGTGTTTTTTCCACAAAACAGTTTGTAAAAATTGTTATTCCTCTTTGTATTTTGATTATGGTAGCTGCTACTACGCGATTTGGGAAATTTTCTTTTGGAAAAATCTTTCGGTATTACTTCGTTGATTATTATACACTTGGATTTTATATGTTTCAGGAAAAAACTCAAGGCATGCAGGCTGCCGGTTTAGATTTTTCATTTGGTAGATCATTATTAGGTCCAATTGAATTATATATTAATCAGTTTTTTAGAACTATTCATCTTGGCTCTATTTTTTTTCCTGTTTATACTGAAAATATAGACTATAATGCGATTTTTATTCCTGCAAAAATGAATGGAGCTATATCAAATGCATTTGATACAATTCTATTTACATTTTATAGGGATTTTTCATATCCGGGCATTTTTGCTGGAAGTTTTCTATTAGGAGGTCTTCTAGGATATACAAAGAAAAAAAAATCAATCTTTTGTAAGGTATTATATTGTTATATAATTTTTGTTTTATTGAAAGGTAACTCTGTTAGTCCTTTTGAACAAGCATATATATATATGACACCATTTATTTTTTATATTTTTTCAAGGAAAGGTGAAAAAAATGTCAATTAAGTCAATAGTATTAAATAATTATTTTTTAAGAGAGCTATTTTTTTTTATATTTCAAAAAAAGATAAATAAACGTAAATTGGATAAAAAAATTGACAAAATGTCATTAATTAAAACAAAAAATCAAAAGAGGCAGAATAATCTTATTGTATCATTGACAAGTTATGGAGAAAGGCTTTCTGACTTAAGATATACTTTATATTCTTTAATTACTCAAACTGTTTTACCAGAAAAGATTATTGTCTGGTTAGATGATAAAGAAGTAATTCCAGAATATTTACGCATTTTTGAAACTTATGGTGTAGAATTTTCTTATTGTGAAAATATTAAGTCATATAAGAAATTAATACCAACTCTTAGAAAGTTTCCTAATAAATGTATTATAACGGTGGATGATGATATTTTTTACAATAAAAATTTAGTAAAAAAACTATGGAAATATCATATAAAGTGGCCTGATTGTAAAATAGCTCATATTGTCCATGATGTAGTTTTTTCTGATGAAGGAGCATTGATGCCTTATACAAAATGGAAACATAATGTTTGTAAAACAAAAAAAACGAAAGCATGTTTTCCAACAGGTGTAGGGGGGATATTATATCCAACAAATTTATATAGCCCAGAATTTTTAGATAATAATTTATTCACAAAATTATGTCCTAACGCTGATGATGTATGGTTCTATTTTATGGGGTTGTTGTCAGAGCAAGAAACAAAAATTGTTCCTCATCCATATAATCATTTGAGATATGTGGATATTTATAAGGAATATGGATTAAATAATAAATATACTCTACAATCATTGAATGTGAATCAGAATTTAAATGATGTACAAATACGAAATGTTATGAATCATTTTCATATCACAGATAAACAATTGTATGAGATTATTATGGAGTCCTAACGAAAAAATGAAGAAAGAATATTTAGTATCAATTATTACTCCAAATTATAATTGTGCTCGTTTTATCTCAATGACTATAGAATCTGTTTTAGCTCAAACTTATTCTAATTGGGAAATGATTATTGTTGATGATTGTTCAACAGATGGTAGTTATGAGATTGCTTTGAATTATGCAAAAAATGATAAAAGAATTAACGTGCTTAAAAACGACAATAATTCTGGAGCTGCATTTTCAAGAAATCGTGCTATTCAAGTTGCAAAAGGTGATTTTATTGCTTTTCTTGATTCAGATGATTTATGGTATCCAGAGAAAATTGAAAAACAGTTATTATTTATGGAAAATAATAATTGTGACTTTTCTTTTACTGAATATTTACATATAGATGAAAATAATGAAAGTTTACATACAATCGCGAATGTTACTAAAAAATTATCTTATTTTAAGATGATGTTTCATTGCTGGCCTGGTTGTCTAACTGTTATGTATAATCAAAATGTTACTGGAAAAGTATATGCAAATGATATAAAAAAAAATAATGACCATGCATTATTTTTAAGAGTATTAAAAAAATGTAGTAATGCGATGGGGATTAATGAAGTATTAGCGCAATATAGAATTCGAAAAGGAAGTATTTCAAGTAAAAAAACAGATATCATAAAATATTACATAAAAGTTATACATGATTTCGAAAAAAAGTCTTTCCTTTTTGCATGTTTTTGTGTATTTACACATGTATTGATAAAGTCTACCATTAAGTATAGGAAAGAGTAATGTTTTTAGCAAAATTGTATTACAAGAAAATAAAGAAAACAGAAGTTCCATATTATGCAAATTATTCATTTATAAAAATAATTTCAAAACCATTTAGGAAGATATTTATACATAATATTATTCCTTATTGTCCATTTAATAAATTACGGGTACAACTTTATAGAATGGCAGGATTTAATATTGGAAAAAATGTCTTTATAGGAATGAAATGTTATATAGATGATATGGAACCAAATATGATTACTATAGAAGATGATGCAATTGTATCATTTGAAGTTTGTATGTGTGTTCATGGAAGATTTCAAAAGCATACGCCAATTGTAATAAAAAAGAATGCATATATTGGTTGTAGAACAACAATCCTTTCAGGAAAAAATGGAATAACTATTGGAGAAAATGCTGTAATAGGTGCATGCTCTTTAGTTACAAAATCTATCCCTGACGGAGATGCTGTTTATGCAGGTGTGCCTGCAAAGAAATTGCATGAATAAATTACTTAAAAATATATAGGGATAAATTATATGACACGTTTTTTTGATATACTTTTTTCTGGAATTGCAATAATAATTTTATTTCCATTTATGCTTCCAATCATGATTGGATTAAAATTGACAGGTGAACATGATATTTTTTACTTACAAGAAAGAATAGGTAAGAATGGCAAACCTTTCAAGGTTTTTAAATTTGCCACAATGATGCGTAATTCTGCAAACATGAAAGGTGGTCTTGTTACATTAAAAGATGATCCTCGAATCTTACCAATGGGAAAATTTTTGCGAAAAACAAAGATAAATGAACTTCCTCAATTAATTAATATTTTTATTGGTAATATGAGTGTTATTGGTTATCGACCTTTTGTGAAAAAACATTATGATTTGTATTCTGATGAAGTAAAAGCTCAGATTGCAAAGATTGTGCCTGGGCTTAGTGGAATTGGATCTGTTGTTTTCCGTGATGAAGAAGATATTCTTCATACTGTAGAAGATCCAAATAATGTTCATGATAACATTATCACACCTTATAAAGGACAACTTGAATGCTGGTATGTTCAACACAGAAATGTTTCAAATTATTTTAAGCTTATTTTCGCAACAGTACTTGTTGTTCTTAATCCTAAAAGCAAAGCCTGGCAAAAGTGGTTTAAAGATTTACCACCTGTGCCAGAGAATTTGAAAGAATATATTGGATAAATATTGTCATGTATTCTTTTTCATATTTTACATAAATTTATTTCAAAAGAGGAATATCTCAAATGATACCTTGCAGGTTCATCATATATGAATACTCTCTATTACTTTTGAAATATGTTAATGTTGTAAGATGTAAAAGTTGGAGAGCGGGTACATTCATCTGATCTAACAAAAAATGAAAAATTTTTAATTGATTGATAGTAATATATGAGAGAAATATTAGAAGATTGCCATAAAATTACACAAGGAACTATATTCTCAAATGCAAAAAGTAATGATTTTCATAATAATGTTTATGGAATACTTGTAAATGGAAGATGTGATTTAGAGCATCTGAATCATTATGATAATTATTTATATTTGCCCATAATTCCTTATAAACTTTGGGAATCGAAGATTGCCATAAATAAAGTCTTAGAGCGTAAACATAAAGATATAATAAAATTCCTAAAATCATATGAGGAAAAGTTTTCATATAGTGCACTTTTATATATGCCAGAGCACATAAATGAGACAATAGAGCAATATATCAAAAAGCCTAAAGATCAAGAAAAAATAAAAAATGCTTTATTTTTTCTCAAAGTTTATGAAAAGTATGAAAAAAACATGGACTACTTAAAAAAAGAAACTGATGATTTCAAAACTTACTTTTCTTCTGATTTTAATGCAATACGTAAAGACTTAATTGATAATAAGTTGCCTGATTCTGTATATCTTGAGAATGTAGATATACAAGACCAAAATAAACAACAGACAGGTCATTATGTTGTACTTATTACAGAAATTCATTCTATTCCTAAAAAGGCAATTTTAATGTTGGAGAATGGAATTGATTTGGAGTCTCATGAAGAATTGAAACAATTTTTTGGAAATGATCAGCTTATAATACCTTGTTCAACATTGACATCACCTTATATCGAACATCTTATACAAAAAATGGTGGATTTATTCCGGGTTGGAATAGATAGAGCAGATAATTTTGAAATTCAGCAAAATGGGGGAACTAGTATATGAAACCAAAATATTATTTTTTTTCAAATGATTTTATCCATTTTTTTATGAAATATACACAATTACATAATACTCAATTTAGGCAAGGAAGTGAATTCTTGAAATTGCTTGAGAGTTATGAGGATGACTATGTAAAGTCTTTTCTTACTTTTCATGCTGTATATAAAAATGATGGCTTATATCTCTTTTCAGATAAAGATACTGCTTTGCATGGGTTTGTTCTTGATGTCGATAATATCAGAAATAAAAAAAGATATGAAAATAATGTTTTATTAATTATAGAAAAATTCTTTAGAATATATATTAAAATTGATCAGAATTATCCATTGTCTACTACAGAAATACATATTAATGGAACAACTAATTATATAGTTAATCCTTTTTCATATTCACCAAGTGATGGATTTATAAAATATATTATTAATGTTTCACCAGAACAAAAAAGAGATAGTATAAGAGGTATTAAGTTATTTTTAAATACTATTGATGGAACAGGTCAACTAGATTATAACGATTTTAAAAAGGCGAATTATCATAAAGTTATAGATAGTTTTCAATCTGCAAAAAACTTAGCATTATCATCAATCGAGAATAAGAGTGAGAATAATGAAAATTCTGTTACAGTATTTGAATTTGAAAAAGAAAAAAAATTAGATTTAGTTACTAATTATATAGGTTTTACTAAATGGGAAAAATATCTAACTAATCATCAAAAAGATATTGTTTTCTCAGATTCATTAGGGCCTGTAAAAATTATAGGTCCTGCAGGAACTGGTAAAACACTTTCATTAGTTTTAAAAGTTTTATTTCTATTAAACAAATATAAACGAGAAAATAAACCATTAAAAATAGGCTTTGTTTGCCATTCTGAAGCCATGAAGAAGTATATAAACAGTATTTTTGCAATTGATGGTATGGAGTTTTTAGATGAAAATAATCCTGTTTCTGTTGATATTACGACTTTAATGAAATGGTGTTGTGATAATGCAGTTAAAGGTTTTTCTTTAGATGATTGCTTAGAAGTAGATTCCTGTGATTCAAAATTGATGCAACAAATGATGATTGAAAATTCTATTGAAAAGTTTATGTCTCAACATTTCAATACTTTTGAACCTTTTTTATCAAAAGAATTCAAAAATTATATACAAAATACGCCACGCCCAAAAGTTGTTGAAAGTATAAGAAATGAAATATCTGTCTTCATAAAAGGGCCCAATATAGAATCACTCGAAGATTACAAAAAAGGGAATGGAAAAGGAAAGATTCTCCCTTTAAAAAAAGATGAAGATTTTAGTGCTGTTTTTCAGATTTATGATATATATCAAAATAGTCTATCGGATATCAATAAGTATGATATAGACGATGTTTCATCTGTTGCTCTAGGCTTTTTAACAAAAGCAATATGGAAGAGAAATAGAAAAATCAATGGTTATGATGCTATATTTGTTGATGAATTGCACCTATATGATTTTTCTGAAATTTCTATATTGAAGTATATGTTGAAAGATGAAAACTTAAATCATATTGTTTGTGCAATGGACATTACACAGTCTTCTGGAGATATGGAAATTGTTAAGTCAAATATTGCTTATTTGAATCAAGATTCAGAAAATTCGCCAATTAGTGACTTAAACATCGTATTTCGAAGTTCACAACCAATTATTAATTTGACAAAATTTTTATTTGATTTTAAGCTTACTTTATTTGCAAACTCTAATCCTCTACATAATATATCTGTTCTTCAGAATGCTGAAGAAACACTTCCATTACTAGTTAATTGTGTTAATGATAAACAAATGATTAATAATCTTCTAAAAACAGATACATTAAAGCGACAAGATCGTAAAAATACTATAGTTGTTTTTACTGATTATTCTCTTGAAAATCAGATAACAAGTTCATTAGAAAAAGCTAAAATTCCATTCTTAGTATTAAGAAACAGAAATGATTATGAAACACTGAAATCAGCAAAAAATGATTCAAAATTGATAATTGGCTATATAGATTTTGTTGGCGGACTTGAATTTGATAATGTATATCTATTAGGTTTTGATATTGGTAGAGTACCTCCTCTTGATGCTTCTATGAGTCTAGAGTTCTTTACTCATATCTGGTATAGAAAAATTTATGTTGCTTTTACAAGAGCAAAAAAGAATCTTGTAATTTATTCAAATATTGAGGAAGGGGAACATCCATTTCTTAAAACAGCATTAGAAAAAAAGTTATTGGCTATGAATAATTGTCTACCGTCATAAAATTTGAATCTAAAATAAGCGAACAATTTTATTTTGTGAATATATTTTTTTAGGGAGAAATAATTATGAAAGATTTTTCACGAATTACAGATTACATTAAATCATTATACCCGGAAATGAATCCAGTTCTTTTGCACTGTCCTCAGTTCTTGGGCAATGAAAAAAAGTATTTGAATGAATGTATTGATACAAAGTTTGTATCATATGTAAGTCACTTTGTAACTGATATGGAAGATCATATTAAAAAACTTACGGGTGCAAAATGTGCAGTTGCTATGGTAAGTGGTACAGAAGCTTTGCATATGGCATTTGTTGCTGCAGGTGTAAAATCGGGTGATGAAATTGTTACTCAGCCTTTAACTTTTGCAGCTACTTCTTCAGTAATTGTGAATTGCGGGGCAATTCCTGTTTATGTAGATGTTGACCGTGATACAATGGGAATGTCTCCAAAATCATTAAAAGAGTTTTTAGAGAATAATACAAAGCAGGAAGGTGGAAAGTGTATTAATAAAAATACCGGCCGCCTTATTTCTGCTTGTGTTCCTATGCATACCTTTGGACATCCTTGTCGCATTGATGAAATTCGTACAATTTGTGATGAACATAACATCATGCTTATTGAAGACTCTGCAGAATCTGTTGGTTCTTTCTACAAAGGAAAACACACTGGAACTTTTGGCAAAGTTTCTATTCTTAGTTTTAATGGTAATAAAACTCTTACAACCGGAGGCGGTGGTATGCTTATTACTGATGATGAAGAGCTTGCTGCCCGTGCAAAATATCTTTCAACAACTGCAAAGGAACCTGCAAAGTGGGGTTACTACCACAAAGTAGCCGGTTGGAACCTTCGTATGCCTGGAGTAAACGCTGCCATTGGTGCTGCCCAGCTTGAATATTTTGACAAGATTATTGAAAACAAGCGCGAAACTGCCCAAATGTACAAAAAGTTCTTTGCAGAACTTGGAATTCCTTTTGTTACAGAGCCGGAAAACTCTCGTGCAAACTACTGGCTTAATGCAATCTTCTTAAAAGACCGCGCCGAACGAGAAGAGTTCCTTGAGTACACAAACTCAAATGGCGTTCAAACCCGCCCTATTTGGACCTTGATGTACAAGATGCCACCTTACGAAAAATGTGAACGAACGGATATGACAAATGCTGAATGGCTGGAAGATCATCTGGTTAATATTCCAAGTAGTGTAAGAACAAGTATTTAGTTATTGTCAAATATAAAAATATCAAAGAGGCTGCTAATCATAAGGTTAGGCAGCCTTTTTTAATGTTTTTTTTTTAGAAAAGTGTTATACTATTATTAGTGGAGGTAATTTATGGCTTCAATTAATCGCTATCAGACAATTAATGATATTCCTGCAAGTAAGGGAAAAGACGTACTTTTGAAGATTTTAAATTCTCCAAAAGCAGACTTTTCAAAGCTACGAAAAATTGCTGTTGAATATGAACGAAAAGCTCTTGAAATGATAAAAGCAGAATCAAAGGAGACAAAGTAATGATTTTCCTGCCTTTAGAGACAGAGCTTTTTTATTATGAACATCTTTTGGACTCTTCTGATAATCTGCGACTTATTCAGGATTTTTGTGTAACTAATACTTCCGGTTATGGACTGGAACGATATATAAAAGAACTTTCTGAATCGGATGAAAAAGATGGCTCTGCAAGAACATATTTGGTAAAAGATAAGTTTACTCATGAGATTGTAGCTTATTTTTCTTTAAAGTCGGGGCTTTTTACTATTGATGCAGGTAATGATTTCTTCTATTCAATTTCTGGAATAGAACTTGCTAATTTTGCTGTTAATTTTTCATATAGAAAAAATCATCCAGATGCAAAGAATTTAGGATCTACAGTTTTTGCAGAGTTTGTTTTACCTTTTGTAACTTTTATTAGAAGTTTAGTAGGAATTCAGGCTATTTACATTTATGCTTTGCCGGAAGACAAGCTTATAAAGCATTATAAGACTATGGGGTTTAATAGACTTGACCCAGAAGATGAACAGTTTGTACATCAACATGTAAAACCAAAATATGATGAAGGCTGTGTTTTTATGTATCAGCTTTTGTAGAGAAGATATATTTCTCTGTATTACAATATATAGATATAAATAAATAGGAATTTTTTATGCAAGACAACATTTTACCATTAATCGGCCGTACAGCCCCTTTATTTGAAACAGACATTTCTGTAAACGAAACATTTCTTAGTGAAACAATTCGTAACTCACGCTTTCTTGTAATCGGAGGTGCCGGAACTATTGGTTCTGCAATCTGCCGTGAACTTTTTGCACGTAATCCAAAAGTTTTGCATGTTGTAGACATAAGCGAAAATAACATGGTAGAACTTGTCCGTGATATTCGTTCCAGTGTTGGTTATGGCGATGGTGAGTTTGCAACCTTTGCTCTGGACTGTGGCAGCGAGATTTTTCGTGCCTTTATAAACGAACAGAAAAAACGCATTGGCGGTTATGATTATGTTTTTAATACCTCTGCCTTAAAGCATGTACGCAGTGAAAAAGATCCTTTTACCCTCATGCGCATGATAGATACAAATATCTTTAATACCGACAGTACTATGCTCATGGCTAAAGAATGTGGTGCCAAAAAGTATTTCTGTGTTTCTACAGACAAAGCAGCTAACCCTGTAAACATGATGGGGGCCAGTAAACGTATTATGGAGTTCTTTCTAAATCGTCGTTCTGTAGAAATGCCTGTAAGTACAGCGCGTTTTGCCAATGTAGCATTTAGTGATGGTAGCTTGCTTTATGGTTTTAATCGTCGTTTGGACAAGAATCAGCCTTTGAGTGCACCAAATGATGTACGCCGTTATTTTGTAACTCCAAAAGAGGCCGGCCAGCTTTGTGTAATGTCTTGTCTCCTCGGTGAAAACCGTGATGTATTCTTCCCAAAACTTGACCATGATTTGAACCTTGTTACATTCAGCAGCATTGCAGAAAAATATCTTAGAAATCTTGGTTATGAGCCTGTACAGTGTGCAACAGAAGACGAAGCCAGAAGCTGTGTTAATGAACTTAAAGCAAAACATCAGTATCCAGTATATTTCTTCAAAAGCGACACCACTGGTGAAAAAGATTTTGAAGAGTTCTATACTGATAAAGAAACTTTGGTAATGGACAAGTTTGATTCCCTTGGAATCATCAAAAATCCAGTAGATTTCGATGAATCAAAACTTACTTATTTTACAGAAACTATTGCAAAACTAAAACAGAAAGGTGAGTGGAGTCGCGGAGAACTTATAGATTTATTTAATTATATGATTCCCAACTTCAACCACAAAGAGACTGGTAAGTTCTTGGATGGCAGAATGTAAACTGTGTACGAGGACAAAAAAATGGCATTTGAGTTTAATACATGTAAATTATCTGACGGCACCGAAATAAAAGGTCTTTACGAAATCCAGCCGAAAATCTTTGGCGATTCTCGTGGTTACTTTCTTGAAACCTACAGCGAGCGTGATTTTTTTTCTGCCGGCCTTACGATGAAGTTTGTTCAGGACAATCAGTCAAAATCAACAAAAGGCGTTCTCCGCGGTCTTCATTTCCAGACACAGCATCCACAGGGCAAGCTTGTGCGTGCTTTACAGGGCCGTGTTTACGATGTTGTTGTTGATCTGCGAAAAGACTCTCCAACCTTTGGCAAATACCACGGCGTAATCCTCGATTCCGAAAAACAAAATCAATTCTATATCCCTCAAGGCTTTGCCCACGGCTTTTACGTTCTTTCTGATGAAGCCATCTTCACCTACAAATGCACCGACTTCTACGACCCTCACGGTGAAGGCGGCCTTATGTGGAACGACCCCGCCATCGGCATAGACTGGAACTCCATCGCCCCTGATGTAAATCCTCTCCTCTCCGAAAAGGACGGCAAGCATCCTGCATTCGATGCATCTAAATCCTATTTTGACCTCACCGGCAAATGGATTGGTTAATGGTTTTTAAAATAAGCTTTTTTATTTTATAAATATCTTACACAAACTCAATCGGCAATGCAGTCACAGTTTCAGATAGTTCACGGCGGGTATCTGTAAGGCATAAAATGCATCCATGTCCAATTGTGTATTCTGGAATCGACTGTAGTTGAGTAAATGCCTTTGCCATTTCTATTTGAGGATGTGCAGATTTTTTTATTTCAATCGGGTAAAGGACATGGTTTTCTTCTATCACAAGATCAATTTCATTTCTATTATGATCGCGATAAAAATATATATTTGAGCAATCTTTACCTGCATTTAAGTGTGATTTTATAATTTCGCTTACAACAAAAGTTTCAAAAAGATTACCAGACATAGCTCCATTTTGTGCAACTGTTGCATTTGACCAGCCAACAAGATTACAAACGAGTCCCGTATCCATAAAGTATAGTTTTGGAGTTTTTATTGCTCTTTTTGAAATGTTACGTTCAAAAGGATATATAAGCTTTATTATGCCGGACCCTTCAAGCATACTGGTCCATTCCTGTACGGTTTTTAATGAAATACCAATATCATTTGCTATACCAGCTGCATTAAAGAGTTCTCCAGTTCTTGCCGCCATGGTAATCATAAAATTATTGAATGTAATAAGGTTTGATGCCTTTATAAAATCTCGTATATCCCTGTTTATGTATGTTCGGATGTAAGAACGATAATATCTTTCCCAGTTTAGTTTTTGGTCTGTAAGTTCCGGCATAAAACCGCGGTGTATTTTCTGCCACAGATTTTCATAACGTGATAAACACATAGAACGCTGTTCCATGTATTGTTCGGTCGGAATAAATGGTTTAAAAAAATCAATACCATTAAGTTCCCGTAGAGAAAGTCCCGCCATGTCTATTATACAGATTCTTCCTGCAAGACTTTCTCCTGCATTTTGAATCAGGCGGAAGGTTTGAGAGCCAGTAAGGCAGACCAGCCCCTTTTTTTCTTCTTTATCTACAATCAGTTTAATCTGTCTAAAGAGTTCAGGTGCAAGTTGTACTTCATCAATTAGAATAGGAAGTTTATGACTTTTGAAAAATAGTGTTGGATCTTGACGAGCCTGTTCCAATTCATTTATATCGTCAAGAACTACATATTCATAATTTTTGCCAAGGCATTTTGTGAGCATAGTAGTCTTACCAATCTGTCTGGCTCCTGTTACTAAAATAACCTTAAATTGGGAAGTCATTTCTTTCACATAAGGTTCTATTGCTCTTGTAATATATTTCATAAAAAAATCCTTTAAAGCTAATGTGGAGTATGACTCCATTTTAGCTTTAAAGGATAATATAATCAATATTTAAAACCTATGCTCCCAGCTCAGCGCACCTCTGTAAAAGAACCACTCGCGTCCACTGTACGTTAGTGCAGTCTCCTCGTAGCTCTCCGTGTGAGCCTCTTTAAAACTCCTTCTGCTTGAAAATCCCACTACTACGGAAAGTACATCCTTTTCTCCAAGCGTAAGCTGTCCCATAGGGCTTATAGTGATTTTATTAAACGCACCCTTGTAATCAGCATTAGCAAAAACATTATCCTTATAATAACCTTCAAACTCGCACAGTACACCAACGCGGCTCAAAACAAGCGGCATCTGGTAAGCCAGAATCAACGTCTGGCAGCTGCTGTAACCGTTTACCTTGTTGCCGGTACACTGCCACATCCAGATCTGCTGGTCTGCAGCACTTGTCAGTCTCTCATAATACAGCTGGTAAGTATACAGAATCTGAACATGTGTCCAGTCGCCAGCCCAGATTGCACCGGTATCAAACTGGAAGGTTCCCTGAGCATACCATTTTAAAAACCAGGTTGCGAAAGGCGAATAATCCGTGTAAGTTCCTTTTGCAACTCCATCAAACTCTGCCATTCCCTGAAGCCCAAAAAGATTCCAGCCCGTACCAGCTTCAGCTCCTGCTGCAAAAACTAAAAAGGGTAGAGGTGTAAAGTTTACCTCAAAGCCTGGCTTAATGGAAACCGGCGAAAGCTCAAAGTTCCCTGTCAGCCCCACATTTGCAGATGACACCAGCCAGTGTTCTCCAAGCGGCGTATCGAGTGTATATGTCACACTTCCCGTTGTGCGTCCCTCTATTCCACTGTAAGGCCCGGTCAGTGGCGCAAAGTGATTTCCCCCCGTAACATAATCCGATTTCGGATAATACGCAAAATCCGTAGTCAACGAAAACTCCCACGGCGAAACAGTCTCCACCTCATCCTCTGCCATCACCGGCCCCATTGCCATAACCACAACCAGCAAAATCCAACAAAACTTCTTAAAAAGCATAAAAAAATCCTTATATATATAGGAATAAATACTCAATAAAATTATAAAGGACTTTTCCCGATTTGTCATATAATTGATGAAAAAATCAATAACTAGTAATAAAAATTATTATATGTTATATTAATCTTTATGAGTAAAGCAAAAACCACTATTGAACCTGTAGAAGCTGTTGAAGCTGCAGAAAAAAAAGATGATGAAATAAGCCTAGTTGATTTGTTTGCGGTTCTCTGGCAGCGTAAATGGCTGATTATTATAATGACGTTTGTTGCAGCTGTTGCGGCTGTTGTAATTTCTGTTTTATCTCTTGTTTTGCCTCCAGACAAATCCTTTATGCCGAATAAATATACTCCGCGGGCTCAAATGCTTATAACGGAGGATTCCTCAGGTGGAGCTGCTTCCATGCTGGGAAATCTTGGTGGTCTTGCAAGTTTAGCGGGAGTCAGTGTTCCTAGTGGTTCTTCGAACAGTGCTCTGGCTGGTTATCTTGTTAATTCTAATACAATTCAAGATGCGGTTATAAATAAGTTTAATTTTATAGAAGAATGGGAAATAGAAAAGCATCCTATTGCTGAAAGCCGAAAAGCTCTAAAAAAGGTTCTTAAGTCAAGTTTTGATGAAGATACTGGTGTTTTTACCATCAGCTTTGAAGATAAAGACCCCGTCCTAGCCCGTGATGTTGTAAATTACGTAGTAGATTTACTTGAACAGCGTTTTTCTGAGCTTGGTGTAGATAAAAACAAGCTCCAGAAGCAGAATCTAGAAGAAAACATCAATAATACTTATGCTCAGATTCTTGATTTACAAAAACAGATTCGTGATATAGAGATTTCTGTATCGAATGTTTATTCACCGAACAGTGCTCCTTCCATCATGACAGACACTACAATGGTAAAAATGGAGCTGACAGTTCAGGAAGAAATATATAAAAACTTAAAGTCACAGTACGAGCTGCTCAAGGTTACAATGGCCAGTGAGCAGCCTGTATTCCAGATTCTGGAGTATGCAGAGGTTCCTGACCAGAAATCAGGGCCAAGCCGCGGAAAGCTTTGTATAATAATAACTTTTGCAGGTGGATTTTTATCTGTATTCCTTGCATTCCTGCTTAATGCAATCTCCAATATGAAAAAAGACCCTGAAGTTATTTCGAAGTTTAAAGGAAAGAAAGAATGAAAAAGATAATATCGCTTTTTACTGCCATCCTTTTTTCGGCAGTATTTACTGTTTCTGTATTTGCACAGGATGGTCTTGATGATTATTCTGCTGAAAACTCATTTGGAGCAGAAGAGTTTTCAAATACTGTTCAAATGGCAATGTCGAATACAGATTATATGGTCACAGCTGGTGATATTTATTCCTTGAATTATTCAGCCAACGGTATTGCAGTTTCGTATACAATTCCTGTAGACCCAACTTATAAAATCCGAGTTTCAAATCTTGCAGTTCTTGATGCAAGCGGAAAATCTTTTATAACCTTAAAACAGCAGGTAGAAGAAATTGTAATGAAAAATTACCCTATGAGTGGAGTTCAATTTGTTCTTCTTAATCCGGCAAGCTTTAAGGTAATTGTAAAGGGAGAAGTAAAGGCAACTGCAGAAAAACAGGCCTGGGCTTTATCAAGACTTTCGTCTATTATTGCCGGGACAACAACTCCGTATTCTTCAATCCGCGATGTAACAATAACTTCACGAAATGGAAAGAAAAGAACTTATGACCTTTTTAAGGCAACCCGTTATGGCGATTTGAGTCAGAATCCTTACGTAAGACCTGGAGATGTAATTACTTTAAGTAAAATCCGCCGCAAGGTTACAATAGCCGGTGCAATTGAACGCCCTGGAACTTATGAGCTTATGAAGGGCGAAAACATTAAGGAGCTTATAGATTATTATGGCGGTGGACTTACAGAGCTTGCCGATACAAACAGAATGGAGCTTGTCCGAAACCGTGATAATATGGACGCTGGTGGAGAAAAGCTTTACATCAATCAAAAGGAAATAGACAAAAATTATGAGCTTTTGAACGGTGATGTAATAACTATTGCGACAAAAAGCTCTCTTCTTCCTTACATTGTAATAGAAGGTATTATAAATATGTCGGATGGTGCTACGGCAGAGCAGATTGCCGATAGTGACATGTCCGAAAAGAATATGATGCGCCGCCGAACCGTAAAGTTCTATGAAGGCGAAAATTACGCTACGTTTATCCGCCGCTATAAGGGCATTTTTAACAGTTATTCTGATTTAGTAAACTCTTATGTTGAACGCAACGGCAAAAAAATTGCAATGAATCTTGAAGAAATGATAGCAGATGAGCTTTATATGAGTAATTACCTTGTAGAACGTAATGATAAGCTTGTTGTTCCATATCAGCAGCATTTTGTAAATGTATTAATAAATGGTGAAGTTAACACAGTTCGCGAAGAAGCAGCCTGGCCATTACGCCGCCTTTCCACAATTCTTGAAGGAAATCTTACAGCTTATTCATCAACCAGAAACGTAATGGTAACCTCTGTAGATGGAGTTATTTCTTATTACGACCTCTTCAAATCAAGCCGCGACGGAGACCTTAGTCAGAATCCATACATTAGGGCTGGCGAAACAATCACCGTGTTAAGAATGGATCGCAAAGTAACAATCAGCGGAGCGGTAGAACGACCTGGTACTTATGAATTAAAGGCTGGTGAAGGACTTAACGAGCTTGTAAATTATTACGGCCACGGACTTGCCGAGCTTGCAGATACAAGCCGAATTGAAATTGTAAGAAGCCGTGACAATATGGAAGTTGGTGGAGAAAAATCATATCTTTCGCAGAAGGACATAGATTCAAATTATGCACTTTTAAATCGTGACTCAATCAAAATCTACAGTAAGTCTGATTTACTTCCATACATTGTAATTGAAGGCATTATAAATATGCGAGATTCTACTGCAGCTGAACAGATTGCAGATGATGAGATGGCAACAAAGGATATGATGCGCCGCCGAACAGTAAAGTTCTATGACGGTGAAAATTACGCAACCTTTATCCGCCGCTATAAGGGGATTTTCAACAGCTATTCAGATTTAAATAATGCCTATGTTGTACGTAACAATACAAACATTGCAATGAATCTTGAAGAGATGATAGAAGATGAAACCTTTATGAGCCAGTATTACGTTCAGCGTGATGATACACTCGTTGTTCCTTTCCAGCAGCATTTTGTTAATGTTCTCATAAACGGTGAAGTTACTTCGGTTCGCGAAGAAGCAGCCTGGCCGTTACGCCGCCTTTCTACAATTATTGGCGATAATCTTACGGCTTATTCTTCAACAAGAAACGTTATGGTAACTTCTGTAGACGGAATTATTTCTTATTACGATTTATTTAAAGCAAGCCGTGACGGAGATTTGAGCCAGAATCCTTATATCAGAGCTGGTGAAACAATCACAGTTCAGCGGGTTGAGCGTAAGGTAACGATTACTGGTTCTGTAGAACGTCCTGGTACCTATCAGCTGCTTCCTGGTGAAAACATTAAAGAACTTATAGAATATTATGGTCATGGTCTTACAGAAATGGCAGATACTTCGCGAATTGAATTGTTGCGCGTATTAAACGGAAAGCCCGATGCCGGAGAAAAAATCTATTTGAATCAGCAGAACGTAGATGAAGATTATGAGCTTATGAATCATGATTCTATTTCTATTGGTTCTTTCTTTGCACTTAAGCCTGTAATGTTTGTAGAAGGTGCAATTGCTGCAAAAGAAGGTACTGCACTGGAAGCTGCCGACCGAATACCTGTACAGTTTGAAAATAAAACAAATTATGCTTATTTAGTGCGTTCACATGCTTCCTGGTTTACTTCTGCCGCCAGCGACACAAAAAATGCATTTGTAATCCGCAAAGATCAGATTATACCTGTAGATATCGACAAAATGCTCTATGATAAATCTTATTATTCAGACCTCACTGTAGAGCCAGATGATATTCTTCGTATACCGTTCAAGCAGTACTTTGTAAGCGTTGCCGGTGCGGTTCATAATCCTGGCCGTTATCCTTATATTCCGGACAGAACTTACGACTATTATGTTGGTCTTGCCGGTGGATTTATTAAGGAAAAGAACTCCTTTGATTCTGTTGATATTGTGGATATTAACGGTCATAAGCTGAAGAAATCAGAATACATTACTCCAGAAACAACTATTACTGCAGATTTTAACTCTGCATTCTATAAGTTTAACCAGTGGAGCGGTGTACTTTTAACGGTTCTTTCCCTTTTGACAACTTCCCTTTCAGCCTGGGCTGTAATCCGTACAATGGGTAAATAATATTTACGACTGCTATAATTACATTCTTTTACTTTCTCAACTTGCTTGAATACTCTTTCAAAATACGCTAAATTGTATGTTGGAAAAAATGGGGTAATTTTTTAAAATTCCCTAGAAAATACAGGAGAAACTATATGACAGTTAATGACATTAAACATGCTGGAATTAAAGCATGGGTTGAAGAATGTGTTAAGATGTGTGAGCCAGACAACGTAGTAGTTGTTGATGGTACAACAGCTGAATATGACCGCCTTATGAAAAAGTGTGTGGATGCAGGTCTTGCAACACCTCTTAAGGCAAAAGAGAACTGCTTCTTGTTCCGTTCTCTTCCAAGCGACGTTGCCCGCGTTGAATCACGTACATTCATTTCTTCTAAGAAGGAAGAAGATGCCGGTCCAACAAACCACTGGATTGACCCGGTTGAGCTCAAAGCTACAATGAAAGGCTTGTATACAGGTTGTATGCACGGACGTACAATGTATGTAATTCCATTCTGCATGGGTCCACTCGGTTCACCAATCGCTAAATACGGTATTGAGCTTACAGACTCTGAATACGTTGTTTTGAATATGGACATCATGACACGTGCCGGTGAAAAAGTATGGCAGTACTTTGGCACAGACGGCGACTGGGTACCATGTCTCCACTCAGTAGGTAAACCACTCAACAATGGTGAAACAGACGGCGGAATCTGGCCTTGTGCTGATGTTGAGCATAAATATATTTCACAGTTCCCAGAAGAGCACCTCATCTGGTCTTACGGTTCAGGATACGGCGGAAACGCTCTTCTTGGTAAGAAGTGTTTCGCTCTTCGTATTGCAACAGTTATCGCTCGCGAAGAGGGATGGCTTGCAGAACACATGCTTATTCTTAAGCTCACAAACCCTAAGGGTGAAGTTAAATATGTAACAGGTGCTTTCCCAAGTGCTTGTGGTAAAACAAACCTCGCTATGTTGATTCCTACTATCCCAGGATGGAAGGTTGAAACTGTAGGTGATGATATTGCATGGATGAAGTTCGGAAAAGACGGACGTCTCTACGCTATCAACCCAGAAGCAGGTTTCTTCGGAGTTGCTCCAGGAACTTCTGCTGAATCTAACAAGAACGCTCTTATTTCTGCTGAAAAGAATACTATCTATACTAACTGTGCTCTTACTGAAGACGGTGATGTATGGTGGGAAGGAATCGGATATCCTGCAAAGGGTAAGCTTGTTGACTGGAAGGGAAATACTCGTGATGCTCTTCCTAAGGACAAGTCTCCTAAGGGTGAAGAATTTGCTCATCCAAATGCACGCTTTACAGCTCCTGCTAAGCAGTGTCCATGTATCGCATCTGACTGGGAATCTCCAGAAGGTGTACCTATTTCTGCTATCCTCTTTGGTGGTCGCCGCCCTTCAACTGTACCTCTCGTACACCAGGCTCGCTCTTGGAACCACGGTGTATTCCTTGGATCTATCGTAGGTTCAGAAATCACTGCTGCTTCTACAATCAACGCTGCTGAAGTTGGTAAGATCCGCCGTGACCCATTCGCTATCCTCCCATTCTGTGGATATAACATGGGTGACTACTTCCAGCACTGGATTGACGTAGGTGCTAAGGCTGATCAGGACAAGCTTCCTAAGATCTTCTACGTTAACTGGTTCCGCAAGGACGAAAACAACAAGGATCTCCCAGGTGGATTCATGTGGCCAGGATACGGCGATAACTCACGCGTTCTCGCATGGATTTTCGACCGCTGCGACGGCGTAGACAATGCTGTTGATACACCAATCGGACTTATGCCAAAGGATGGCGCTCTCAACACAGACAGTCTTGCTGACTACTACAAGAAGACTC
>JAEETM010000062.1 GCA_016290335.1 Treponema sp.
TGAGTACAGCCCACAAGGCAACAAGAATTACAAGCGCAATAATTACACCAACTTCAATGTAGGCTGGAATAAAGTTTCCGTTTTTTGCATAATGACCGATTCCTGGAAGCTCCACGTAAAAATCCTTGAGTGCAAGAAAAGCCTTATTTGTAGCTGTACGAGGAACTTTACTTACAATTGTTGTCATACCTTTTGTAAAAAACATACCTGCAAGCGTTACAATAAAGGGCTGAATCTTAAGGAAGGCAACACAATAGCCCTGAACTATACCCATAGCAAGTCCGATTCCAAGAGAAATGAGAATTGAAGAGAAAATGCCGCCACCGTGATCTTCCATAAATACAACGCAGGACATTGTAATAAGGGCAACTGTACCACCAACAGAAATATCAATTCCGCCGGTAATCATAATTATTGTAAGTCCGATTGAAATTACAATCAGATATGCATTGTTGTTGAAAATATCAAGGAACTGCTGAGGATTAAGAAAGCCACCACCCCAAACTATCATTGCAAAAAGATACATTACAACAAAGGTACAGATTGTGATTGTAAGCAGCAGAGTTGTATTTGAAAGAGGCTGCTTGTTTTTATCTTTAGAAAATAAGTTTTTTATTGACTGAACGAATGACATATTACTTTGCCTCCCCTGCTGATGTTACTGCAGCAACCTGACCATTCCCTGTATTAGAACCGCTTACCTTTTTTGCAGAAATCTTATTTTTAATCTGCTTAATCCAATCTTTTACAACAGGTGAACCAATTACAACGAGAGCAATAATTACAATTGCCTTGTAAGCCTTTACAGCTGTAGAAGAAACCTTCATAGCATACAAGGTGATTGTAAGTGCCTGGATAATATATGCACCAATAATTGAACCGGAAAGCTTAAACTTACCTCCGCCCAGCGAGTTTCCTCCAATGGCAACTGCAAGAATGGCATCCATTTCAATATCAATAAGAATTGTTTCGTGGTTGATAAGTCCAATTCGGCAGACATTCATTGAACCTGCAAGTGCAACGCAGACACCAAGAATTGCAAAAACTAAAAGCTTCATAAAGACTGCATTTATACCGTTCAACTTGGCAGCCTTTTCGTTTATACCAACTGCCTGAATGTAAAGTCCAAGGTTTGTAAACTTCAAAAGAAGCCTTATCAGAATTATAAAGATTATTACAATCAGAATCGGGCTTGGGATTGGAACCTTTGGAATAAAGCCGCCAAGATAACCGAGCAGTGGGCTTTCTACATTTGGTGTAGCACCACCGTTTATCCAGTAAGCAATTGGTCGGCCGGCTGTAAACAGAATCAAAGAAGCAATCATCGGCTGAATATTAAACTTGGCAATAAGTATACCGTTGAAGAGACAGAAGAGAATTGCAACTACACAGGCACAAAGAAGACCAAGCAGAATTACAGGAACAGTGATGGTATTTGCCCTGAGTATTTTTACAAAGATACTGCCGGCGATTGCGGCTGCAGCACCGATAGAAATATCCTGTCCGCGGGCGGCGGAGGTAACAAGGGTCATTCCTATGGAAAGGATGACGAGCTCTGACGCTCCGTTCAAAATGCTTATAAGGTTTCCCGAAAGAACTGTGTTTCCAAGATTGTTTTTCTTAATCACAATAGAAAAGAATCCCGGGTCTCTTATTAAATTAAATATTACAAGAAGCAGAAGCGCAAAAATAGGAATTGCAAGCTGCGACTGTGTAAGTTTTTTGAATTGCTTTGAAATTGTTTCTTTACTGAACATTTTGTGCTTTTCCTCCCGCAATAGTTTTCATAATGTTGTCCTGGCTGAGTTCTTCACCGGTAAGCTCACCAACAATTTTTCTGTCGCGCATAACAATCAGTCTTGAGCAGACTGTAAGCATTTCCTGGATTTCTGATGAAATGAATGTTACGCCAACGCCCTGTTCTGCAAGCTTAAGCACCTGCTTCTGAATCTCAACCTTTGTTCCTACGTCAATACCGCGTGTAGGTTCATCAAGAATAAGATACTGAGGATTTGTAAGAAGCCATCTGGCAAGAATAACCTTCTGCTGGTTTCCGCCCGAAAGTGATTTTATAGGTGTATCCTGAGAAGCGGTTTTAATGTTCAAAAGCTTGATAAAGTCATCAGCAAACTTTTCTGCTTCTGCCCTGCTGAATGGTTTCCAGAAGCCGTTCAAAACCTGTAATGCAAGAATTATGTTTTCGCGTACCGACAAATCCTGAATGATTCCATCACCCTTTCTGTCTTCCGGCAGATAACCGATCCGGTTTTTCATTGCATCTTTTGGTTTGTTTATCTTAACTTCCTTTCCGTTTACCTTTACCTTTCCGCCGGTAACTCGGTCAGCCGCAAAAATTGCACGAACGCTTTCACTTCGGCCGGAACCTAAAAGTCCTGTAAAGCCGTTTACTTCACCTTTAGCAATCTTAAAGTCAAACGGTCTTACACCTTCGGCACTGGAAAGTCCAGCTGCTTCGTAAATTGTATCATTTCCGCCTTCAAAGGCTTTCTTTTCTTCCTTTAATTTTGATATGTCTTCAAGGTCTTTTCCGAGCATTGCAGAAATCAAATCAACCTTTGGCATATCCTTTATTTCGTATTCACCAACTAACTCGCCGTTTCGCAATACGGTGATTCTGTCACAAACTTCGTAAACCTGTTCCAAAAAGTGTGTGATAAAAATAATTCCTACATTTCTTGCTTTTAAATCACGCATAAGCGTAAAAAGCTGTTCAACTTCCCTTTCGTCCAGAGATGATGTAGGTTCATCCAGGATAAGGACTTTACATTCCATGTCTACGGCGCGGGCAATTGCAACCATCTGTTGTACCGCTAACGAACAGGTTCCAAGCTGCTGCTTTGCTTTTGCCGGGATGTTAAGCTTTTGCAAAAGCTCATCGGCTTTTTTCTCCCAAGCCTTCCAATTTATTGTTTTATAGTTTCCCCGTCCTATGAACATGTTTTCTGCAACTGTCAGATTAGGACAAAGTGTAATTTCCTGATAAACTGTACTTATTCCAAGATTCTGTGCATCTTGAGGTGATTTTATTGAAACTTCATTTCCGGCAATCTTTATTTCTCCGGAATCTTTTATATATACGCCTGTAAGGACTTTAACTAGTGTTGATTTACCAGCCCCATTTTCACCCATCAGAGCATGTATTTCTCCGCTGCGCAAGGTAAAATCTACATTATGAAGCGCCCTTACACCGGGAAACTCTTTGCATATTCCGCGCATGGTCAAAACAACATCATTACTCATTTATAACTACCGCCTTTTTTTACTTTGTACAAAAAATATGGCGTAAAATATGCTGATTTAACACACTCTACGCCATATAACCAAACTCAATTCTAATTCTGTGATTATGATTGAGCCGTAATTTTAATTAGTCACCAAGACCGTATTTGTCTACGTCAGCCTGAGTAAGAGTTGTAGCATCGAAACCTTTTTCTTCAGAAATAACTTTCTTTGTAGCGATTGTTCCGCCTGCCTGAATCTTCTTAATCATTTCTTCAATAACGCCAGCCTGGAATGGAGAACACTGTCCATCATAGTTCCAGTTTCCAGCAAGAAGTTCACGGAGAGCCCACTTGTTGCAGTCAAAGCCCATTACGATAACGTCTTTTCCAACACCGTGTGTAATACCAGCTTCGTCAAGAGCAGCTACAGCACCCTTAGCCATACCGTCATTTTCAGCATAAATTACGTTGAACTTTTCACCAGAGTTGATTACAGATTCCACAATTTTCTTAGCTTCTGCTTCGTCCCAAGTAGCTGTCTGCTGAACAACCTTCTTCATTGTTCCTTTCTTGAACTCGTTTTCGAGAGCGTTTGTTCGACCAATCTGAGCATCAGAACCCATAGCACCCTGGATATGGATTACATTGTATTCAGCGAGCTTCTGGTTCTTCAACCAAGCTACAGCTGTATCACCTTCGTTAGCCATGTCAGAAACAACAGCAGCTTCGTAGAGTGAAGGATCAGCATTCAACATTCGGTCAAAGAGGAATACTTTAATTCCAGCTTTCTGAGCATTCTTAAGAACAGATTCCCATCCGTCTGTAGCAGCAGCAGAAAGAAGAATGTAGTCAACGCCTTCTGTAATAAACTGAGAAGCAGCATTAAGCTGTTCGTCGTTCTTCAAGCTGTAGAAAGTAGATACTTTGTATCCCTTGTCAGCTGTAAATACTTCCTCAAAGTCCTTTACGTTAGCAGCACGATATCCAGACTCTGAAGGTGGATTATTGATAATACCAATCTTTATCTGATCGGAACCCTTTTTCTTGCTTTTCTTTGCTTTTTTTGGAGCAGCAAACAACGATACCATACACATAAGTGCAACAGCAACTACTACGATTTTTTTCATCTAATTTTTCCTCCTGATAGATGTTTTATTTATGGCTTTATAATAAAACCTAAAAGCGAGGATTTGAATGTAATTATTTAGGAATTTGATTTGATTTTTTTAGGAATTTTCCCCTATGCCAACATCCACACAAATATTAAAGTTGACTTTTTTATTAATAAAGTTGATTTTTTTATTACTATCCTCTATCCCCTATCCATTAATCCTTACCTTGCCCCAATATCATACGGTATACCTTCTGCCTTTGGAGCCTTTGAAGATTTAGATGTAAACGCAAGCACCAGCAGAGAAATAATATAGGGCAGCATTTTATAGAACTCGCCGGGAACAAGCTTTACAAGGAAATCCCAGCCCATATATGCATCGGCAATAGCTCGGAAAAATCCAAAAAGCACAGCCGAAGCCGCAATTCGCATAGGTTTCCACTGACCAAAAATCATAACGGCAAGCGCAAGGAAGCCCGCACCGGCAACACCGTAAATAAAATCCCACTGTGAATTGGAAGCAGAAATATAAATAATACCGCCGATTCCACCCAAAAAGCCCGAAATTAAAACACCGGCATAACGCATCTTAAATACATTTATACCAACACTAGCCGCTGCCTGTGGGTGTTCACCGCAAGCCTGCAGGTGCATTCCAAACCTTGTTTTATAAAGGATGATAAAGGCCGATATAAGTAAAACGACAGTTATAACCATATAAATGTTCAGCTCCATTCCAAAGGTGCGCATAATAAAGCACTTTCTGTTTTCAATATAACTCAAAATTGCTGAAACGTTATCCCCACTAGATTTTGCCGAATTATAGGATTTTACAATTACAGTTGCTGCAGCCGTAGCCAGCATATTGATTGCTGTACCAACAAGAGTCTGGTCCGCCTTAAAGTTAATCGCCGCCACCGCCAGCAGAACCGAGCAAAGCATTCCAACAATTGCACTCACAAGCACAGTTACAAAAATAAGCAGCACCGGATTCGTCCCCACCGGCAGCGCATACAAAACAAAGGCACCGCCTAGCGCACCAAAAACCATAATTCCTTCAAGACCAATATTTATAACACCGCTCCGTTCAGAAAACATTCCGCCAAGCGCAACAAGAATCAAAACCGAAGCATATATAAGTGTATACTGAATTAATAACATTATTCTTCCTCCTCCTCATTTCTGTTCACTTCTTTTTCCTTGCGTCTGTAGAGCTTTGTCAGAATTTCCTTGATAAAGAGAACAAAGGCGCAGGCATAAATAATTATTGAAGAAATTAAGTCTGCAATCTGAGGATTAAAATAGCGCATATCAATAAAGCTTCCGCCAAGAGTGATATGCTCAATAAAATAGCCTGCAAAAATTGCACCAATCGGGTTCAGGCCGCCCAAAAAGGCAACCGCAATTCCATTAAAGCCCATGCCCGGCACTGAAGAAGAAGTTTTCCACTGCTGAATATCGGTAAGGTAATACAAAGAAGCCGCAAGCCCCGCAAGTGCACCTGCAATTGCCAGCGTAAGGATTATGTTCAGCTTTTCCTTCATACCGGCGTACTTAGCCGCATGCTTGTTATAGCCCGTTGCCTTAAGCTCGTAACCAAATGTAGTTTTATTCAAAATGATATTGATAACAACCGCAACTATAATCGTAAGCGGAATTGCAATAGTTACATATTCATTGTCATGGAAAAGCTTACTCAGTCCCAGGCTTGGAATTATAGAACCCGGAGAAATCGTCTTAATCTGGTAGCTTTCCGAAAGCGACATATTCATTACCGATTCCCTGTGCATCAGAATGTTTACGATATAAAGTGCAATCCAGTTCATCATAATGCAGGCAATAACTTCGTTCACATTGAAAAAAGCCTTAAAGCATCCGACAATTGCACCCCACAGCGCAGAAGCAAGCGCAGAAATAATAATGCACAGCCACCACGGCATATGCCAGAAGAGCGCACACCACAAGGAAACACCAATCGCCAGACAATACTGCCCGCCAACACCAATGTTAAACAACCCCGCCTTAAACGCAAACAAAACCGAAAGCGCACACAAAATTAGCGGTACAGATTTTACAAGCGTACTTCCAAAATAATACTGCTTCTGGAAGGGCTTTCTAAAATACATAAAGTTTTTGAGGATTGTCCCCATTGCTTTTGTTGCATTAGGCGCACTTATAATCAGCAGGATAATATAGCCAATTAAGATTCCAATCAGGGCACACAAAACCGCCGCAATTATTGACTTCATTCCTTCAGATTTTAGTTTTTTGACTATAAATGATTTGAAACTCGATTTATCAATTTTATTCATTTTGAACACCACTATCCTTTTTTTTACAACACTTCCTGTTTTACATCACCTGTTCCGCTTTGCACCCGCCATAAACAGACCAAGCTCCTGCACGTTAGTTTTCTTAGGATTAAGTTCACCAACAATTTCGCCTTCAAACATTACTAAAATCCTGTCGCTAAGCTGCATAACTTCATCAAGCTCATACGAAACAAGAAGAACACCGGCTCCCCTGTCTCTGTCTGCAATAATCTGCTTATGAATATACTCTATAGCACCAACATCAAGACCACGCGTTGGCTGAACCGCAATCAAAAGCTTATGTTCTTTATCCATTTCACGCGCAATAATTGCCTTCTGCTGGTTTCCACCCGACATTGCCCTTACTACAGTCTTACTGCCCTGTCCGCTTCGAACATCAAACTTTTCAATAAGCTCATCGGAATAGGCAGTTACTTCGTTCCGGCGGATAAAGCCATTTTTCTGAAACTCCGGCTGCCAGTATCTCTGCAAAACCATATTTTCATCAAGCTTATAATCAAGTACAAGACCATGCTTATGCCTGTCTTCCGGAATATGACTCATTCCAGCCTTTGATTTTTCACGCACTGATTTTTTTGTTATATCAAGGCCGCAAAGCTTTATTGTAGTTTTTTCTTCATCTGCAAGCTTTTCCAGCCCCGTAAGTCCCTGAATAAACTCCGACTGACCGTTTCCATCAATACCGGCAATACTTACAATTTCCCCGGAATGAACGGCAAGACTCACATTCTTTACTGCAAGATTATGATGAAGCTTGCTTGCTACATTCATATTTTCAATTAAAAGAACAACTTGGCCCGGCTTTGCTTCTGCCTTATCAACAGTAAACTGTACATCGCGGCCAATCATCATCCGGCTGAGCTCTTCTTTTGTAGTTTCGGCAACATTAACCGTACCAATGTACTTACCTTTTCGTATAACCGTACATCTGTCGGCAACCGCCATAATTTCGTTAAGTTTATGAGTGATGAATAGAATTGATTTACCTTCTGCCGCAAGATTTTTCATAATCTGCAAAAGCTCGGTAATTTCCTGCGGAGTAAGAACAGCAGTTGGTTCATCAAAAATAAGAATATCGTTATCTCGGTAAAGCATTTTAAGGATTTCTACCCTCTGCTGCATACCAACGGTGATGTCGGAAATAAGTGCATCAGGGTCAACTGCAAGTCCGTAACGCTCACTCAATTCCAGAATCTTTTTTCGTGCGGCTTTTCTGTCTACAAAACCTTTATTTACAGGTTCAATTCCTAAAATGATATTATCAAGAACTGTAAAAACTTCAACCAGCTTAAAGTGCTGATGAACCATTCCAATATGAAGTGCCGTAGCATCGTTAGGATTTTCAATTTTTACCGGTTTTCCGTCTTTTCTGATTTCGCCCTCTTCCGGCTGATAAAGTCCAAAAAGTACGCTCATCAAGGTTGATTTTCCCGCTCCGTTTTCGCCCAGAAGAGCATGGATTTCGCCCTTCTTCAGCTGCAGGGTTATATCATCGTTTGCAATGATACCGGGAAAACGCTTCGTAATATGAAGCATTTCAATTACATATTCGCTCATATAATAATTATACCATAGATTTAAAAAAATAAGCACCCCGATTTTTCGGAGTGCTTTATAGTAAAAAAGATTAGTAAAGATTAAAACTTTTAGTCATCAACTTTAAGTCATGAACTTTTTTCCATGAACTTTAAGCTGTTAACTTTTTAATCTTTTACTTTTTTAATAATATCTATATTCTCTGGGGGCAACAAATCAAACACCCCCAGTTAGGGACGATATTATTTAATATTTGGATAAACGTTTACGTTGATTTTGTGAGAAGGCATATCACCAGTGTCGTTGCTGATTCTAATGTTCTTTGCGTAAACATCCTTTACCATCTGCTTGTACTGGTCAACTGTGAAGTTCTTCATAGACCATGTAGCTGTTGGAAGAGCAACAAAGTTTGCATCCAAATCTGTGTCAGAAACAAGGCCCAGGTTGCTGATTCTTCCGGCATAAACGCTGTCAAATGATTTGTCCTGAATTGCCTTGAGAGTTGCCTTTACAGTTGCGCTCAAACCTTTCATTGCAGATGTTACACACATTCCAGCACCATAGTTGTTGATAAGTGCAGCCTGGTCAACGTCAACACCAATAACCTTGCCGTTTGTTTTAGCAGCAGCTTCACAGGCAGAAGTCCAGATACCGCCACCACAGGCAAATACAACTTCAACCTTTCTCTGCTGATACCATCCGTCCATAGCAGCAGTAATAGCCTGATCGCCAAAGAACTGTCCACCATATACGTATTCTACAGTAACCTTATCGGTAATTTCCATTTCTACAGCAGCCTGGTTACAGCCCTGAACAAAACCAAAGCCATAGCGGATTACAGCTGGAACAGCCATACCACCAAGGAATCCAAGATGAGTAAAGCCTTCTTTTACAGCTGCATAACCTGCAAAAAAGCCAGGAATCTCTTCTGCATAAACTGCACAGAATGCATTCTTAGGAAGTCTCCAGTTTGCTTTTCCCATTGCTTCAGCAGAAGAAATAAGGTCAAACTCACTTACATCAAGACCGATGAAATGAACATCATCATTATCATCAACTGTTTTTACAATTGCTTCTGCAAAGGCAAAACCAGGAAGAACAACTACATTGTAGCCGTCCTGAATAGCTGCATTGATAGAAGAAACACGAGCTTCGGTTGAATCTCCAGATGGCTTGTAATACTTGAAGTCAAGCTTAGCTGCTTCTGCATATTCCTTACAAGCCTGATATGTTGTCTGATTGAATGACTGGTCGGTAATGTCACCATAATCGGTTACCATTGCGATTTTCATTGCAGGTTCTGCTGCTTTTCCTGCTTTTCCAGCAGAAGCATTAGCTGGAGCATTAGCTGGAGCATTCTTTTTGCTGCATGAAACAAAAGAAAAAGCTGCCAGAGCGATTGTACACATAACAATTGCTATTTTTTTCATTTTAGGTTACATCCTCCAAAAAAATATTTACTTCATTATACCGCAATCTACTGTAAAATGCCACCAAAAAGAAGATTATTTTTTTTGCAGATAAGCTCGTATTCCTTCTGGTCTTTTTTATCGGAAAAACCTGTTACATAAAGTGTGTCGGTAATATCTTTTTCAGGAGTGATTTCGCCACGGATACTCAAGGCTCTGTTCACTACTCCTTCGCGGGAATCAACAATCAGAATATCAGGGGTAGCGGCTTTTTTAAGCTGTTCAGAAATATTCAAAAAGTGGGTACAGCCAAGAATGATTACATCACAGCCTTTATTACGGAAAAAGTCTACGGAAGGCTTGCACGCTGCTTCTATTTCTGCTTCACTTGAAATAAACGATTTATGTTCTATAAATGATATAAGCTCCGGGTCTCCGCGTGTTACCATTGTACAGTCAGCCGCAAAATGATTTTTCAAATCCTGATTATAAGGATGATTTACAGTGGAATTAGTTGCCATTAAACCAATGCAGTGATTTTTTGAACGTTCAGCTGCCACTTTAATTGCAGGAACAGTTCCCACAAAAAGCTGATCCGGATAAACCGAGCGCACAACATCAAGTGCATTTACGCTCATTGTATTACATGCAAGTATTATTACCTTTGGATTAAAGCTGCTGATGATTTTTGCAGTACAGTCAAGAACGCAGTTTACAATTTCTTCGTGTGATTTTTCACCATAAGGAAAATTAGCCGTATCTCCAATGTAAACGCATTTTGCAGTAGGACATTTTTCCTTAAGATGAAGAAGATAAGGAATGCCACCGGTTCCTGAATCAACAAATGCAAAATCTACCATACTATAATCTCACATAAACAGATTGCCGGAACAAGTCCGACAATGACATTTTCTATCCGAAAAGTGCGTTAAAAGCATCCTTTGCAGCTTTTGCCTTATCTTCACTGCCTGAACCGCCTGCCGAAAGTGAAGTATTTACACTGAAAAAATCGCAGAAATTGGCTTTTTCTTTTTCAGAAATGCTGCTGTCTACATTTTCCTTACAGTCGTAATGGCTGCCTGGAGAATAAAACCTGCAGGCTTTACAGCAGCGCAAATCTGCCCTGCAGAGCGGACATTCCGTGCTGCGGTGAACTTCTGTTACATCTATTTCTTTTTTACACTTCCAGCAAATCATTTTATCCTCCCAAACACTCTTTTATTTTGCATCATCCGTTACAGGCACATCATCAGTTTTTTCAGATTCCGGCTTTTCATCATCCTTTTTCTTTTCTTCGTCTTCATCTATACCAAGAAGCTTCTGAGCCCTGTTTTTGTTACCGCTGCTTTTCTTTTCCTCTGCAATTTTCTGAACATAGGATTCTGCATCCTTATAGCGGCCATTTTTGTACATATCAAGACCAAGACTTACCGTTGTTGTATCCTTTGAATCAAGATACTTACAGCAAAGCTCGTGATATTCAGGCTTATAGTATTTTGCAAGCTCTTTTCCAATGGTATATCTTAAGCTCTTGCGTTTATCATCATTTACTACACTGTCTGCAAGCTCAAGAATCTCTTCTCCGCCGGCATTTCCCTCTTTTAAGAGAACTTCAACAATTTTACCCTTTGTTGCATCGGCAACCTTTTTTTCCTTAAGCTGGCTTACAAGAAAATCGTTTCCTTCTGCAGTATTAAGCTTACCGACTGCTTCAATTGAGTTATCCTTTATGATTTTTTCCGAATCGTTTTTTACACGGTAAATAAGATAAGGCACTGCATCCTTCATTTCCATTTCTTTTGCAGAATTGATTGATTCCTGCCTTACCTTCCAGTGCTCATCACGTATTCCCTGAAGAATTACAGCCTTTGCTTCAATAACTTCAGGGAAGTTTGCAAGTCCTTTTATTACATACTGGCGGAGATTCGGGTCATTATTTTCAAAGTTTTTAACAAGCACCGGTACAGATTTAGGTGTTTTCATTAAACCGAGAGCTTCTGCCGCATACATTCGTACAAAAGCATTTTCATCTTCATCTTCAAGAACATCTACAAGCTTCTGCCAGGTTTCTACTGCGTGCATTTTACCGCAGGTGCGCATAAGAGTCTGTTTCTGTGCGTCGCTTAAATCCGGGCGGTCAAGATATTCTACAAGGAACATAGCTTCCGAAGGGCCACCAATATCACCCAAAGTTGCAATAGCATTTGTAAAATAATTTTCATTTTCGCTTTCTATAAGTGCAATTACCGCAGGAACCGCAGCTGTAGTTTTTACCGCAGATATATACTGGAAGGCAGCTTTTACAATTTCGTTTCTTTCATCATAAGGGTCGTTTAAAAGCTCAACTGTATAATCTTCAAGACATGGGTCTTCTATCTTTGTAAAATATTTTAAAACCTTTTCCTTTATGTTTGAACTTCTTGTTACCTGGAACAAATCATAAATCTCTTCTGTAAAACGAGGGTCATCATTTTTAATAAGGTCATCAAGCAGTGAACCAATTTCAGAAGGAATTCCGTACTTTATTGTATTCCTGTAATTCTCTTCATCTTTGTCGGTTTCATCTTTTCTGGCGGCTTCTTCTGCCTTTTCTTTATCTATAGGGCGTGGACGTTTTGGAGCCGGAATTTCTGCAAGACCACCTTTAGAAGCCTTTACCTCACTGTCTGATTCAGTACTTTTTCCATTATCAGAAGCATTCTGTGCATAAACTGGAGACAAAAATATCGTAAAAACAAAAAAAACTGCCGGTATAAAATAAAGTTTCTTCATCATCATCTCCTAAACATTTCCGCTGGAAAAGCGTTTCAAGAACTCGGCTCTGTACTGTTCAAAGCGGTCTTCGTTTATTGCCTGCCTTATTTCCTTTACCATATTATGCAAAAAATAAAGATTATGATAGCTGGCAAGGATTGAACTTAAGATTTCCTGCTCCTTAAACAGATGCCTTAGATAACTTCGGGTGTATGTACGGCAAACTTTACAGTTACATTCTTTATCAACCGGTTCAAAGCTGTGTGTCCAGCGTTCCTGTTTTATGGAAAGCATTCCATTGTGAGTAAAATAAGAACCATTTCTTGCATTTCTTGTAGGCAAAACACAGTCAAACATATCAATTCCAGCCTGAACTGCATCAAGAATATATTCCGGGGTTCCAATTCCCATTACATACTTTGGTTTATCCTCCGGCAGATACTGGCAGGTGTAATTCATAAACTGGGTGAAAACCTCATGAGGCTCGCCAACGCTTAAACCGCCGATTGCAATTCCGGGCATTTCAAGCGAAGAAACAAACTCTGCACTCTGCTTGCGTAAATCTTCAGAAAAATGTCCCTGTACAATTGGAAAAAGATAGCCTTTATACCCTTTTTCGCGCTGGATTTCCCATTCTTTTTTTGCGCGCACAAGCCAGTCGGATGTTATGCGAAGTGCTCTTTCTGCTTCCTTTCTTGGTTCATCGTAGCCGGTACAAACATCAAGCTGCATCTGAATATCGGAATTAAACTTTGTCTGAGTCTGCACTATATTTTCCGGTGTAAAAAAGTGATAGCTTCCATCAATGTTGCTCTGGAACTTTACGCCGTCATCTGTAATTTTTCGCAGCTTTGAAAGTGAAAAAACCTGAAATCCACCGGAATCTGTTAGAAAGTTTCTCTTCCATTTGGAAAAACCATGCAAACCACCGGCTTCTTCTATTAAATCGGCTCCCGGTCGCAGATAAAGGTGATAGGTATTCGCAAGGATTATTTCAAAATCAATTTCTTCCAGAAAATCCTTGGGCATTGCCTTTACGGTTGCATTGGTACCGACCGGCATAAAAACAGGAGTCTGAACATCGCCATGAGGAAGATGAAGAACGCCGGTACGGGCTTTGCCGTCTGAGGATTTGTGATGAATGTCGAAAATATTTTCTATCATAATAACTCCTTCTATTCCCCTAAGTTCTGCTGAACTTTAATAAAAAGCCGGCGATTATGGTGAACACTATATCGGGGAGCCAGGCGCCCATAAAAGGGGTCATGACATTTGTTTTGGCAAGGACCATTGTTATCATCTGGAAAACATAGAACAAAACTACGGCAACAATCGAAAGGGACAGGCTTATGAGGAGAACGTTCTTACGTGTTTTTCCAGTTACACCAACTGCCAGGAAAGCCGCAATAAACAGGATGAAAGGAAACGAAAACTTTTTGTAGTAAACAGAAAGCTGCTCGTAAAATGGCAAACCTGCTTTCATAAGGTGCTCAATATAGATTTTGGCTTCCTTTGAATTAACGCTTTCAACATTGACTGTTTTTTTTCTAAAGATTTCGTAGGATTCTGTAAGACGGTCAGTATATTCTTTAGACAAGGGTATTGTTTTTAAGGAATCTCCATCAACCACATACTGAACCGCATTCTGAAGCTTCCACAGCTGTTCATCATTATTCCACAAGGCTGTAGTTGCAAAAATTATTGATTGAAGTTTTTTTGAATCATCACGGAAGAGAAAATATACGTTTTCAAGTCGCTGCGAAGTATCACGGTATTTTTTTGCTTTATAAATCAGCTTTGAATTATCGGAAATTACAACTATATTATCATTGTTGGCATTTTCTTCTTCACCAAGCAGCTGTTTTTGCAGCACTTCCTTTTTTTCCAGGGTATTAACAACAAGCTTGTCCTCCAGAAAAAACATTCCTACGGAACAGGCTGCAGAAAATACTAAAATAGGAATTATAAACTTAAACAGAGATGTTCCCGAAGCAAAAAGTGCTACCATCTCATTTTTAGCATACAAATCACTAAGAACATAAGTTACCGAAAAAAGAAAAGCAATTGGAGCCGCATACCAGACTGTTTTTGGAATATAAAGCTCCATAACCATAAGAACATCTTTTGCAGCGGCATTCTGCTCAAGGTATTTTGAAATGTTCATAAACAAATCAACAAGATTCAAAATCAGGGCAATAAAAAAGAGCGCACCAAAAAAAACGGGAAGAATCTTTTTCATTATGTATTCTACAAACTTCATCTTTCCACCCTATTTTCCTATAAGCACAAGTGAGAATATGCCGCCCATAACTCCTAAAAGAATATTCGGAACCCAGATACACAAAAAAGAATCAAGATGAACACGGGTAACAAGCAACTGACCCGAAATCTGCATTGCCCAGTACAAAACACAAATAATTATACCTATAAATAACCCCATTGTAAGACCGTTATGTTTTCCAAACAAAAAAGCAATTGAAAAAGCAAGAAAGGCAAAAAAGATTGAACCGAATGGAATTGCAAACTTTTTATAATATTCCATGCGCCAGGTGTTGAGCCTTATTTTATCTATATCAGGCTTAAGCTCCATAGAATGGATTTCTTTGCGTAAATCAATAAAGGTCATTTCGCGCGGATTTTTGCCAGACTTTCCGGTAAAGGTGGAATCAAAAATATTAAGGATTGTACGCCCAGACTTCATAACATCATAATTTTTTCTTACGTGATTTTTAAAAGTTGTTACAATCGTATCACTCATATCCAGCTGGAGAAGTACACCTTCATTTCTTGCGCCTGTAAGCTTAGAAGCGCCCGCAACAATTATTGATTCTTCATCCTTTTTGCTTTCGTTAAAAAAAATGATATCGGAAACATTTTCGCCGTCTACGCTGCCAATTACAACTGTGTTGTCGCCAATTTGTTTAACGCTGTCCGGTTCAAGTACGACGGTCGGGTTAGAGTGTAATATTTTTCTATACAATTGATTGTATTTTATTGTTCCAAGTGGTAAAAGATAGTCGTTTACAAAAAAAGAAACGAGTGATATTGCAAGGCCCAGTATCATAACCGGTACTAAGATTGAACGGAAGCTAAAGCCGGATGCCCTGAAAATTAAGATTTCGTTATCGCTGGCCATTCGTCCAAGGCACATTAAAAAACCAACAAGGGTTGCAAATGGAGCAGACTGCGCTATGATGGCGGGCAAACTGTAAACCATAATCTTTACAACATCGTTGAAGGGAGCACGCTTTGAAAGCATATCTTCGCCAATAAGAAGAATCTGGTTTGCAAAAAAAACTACAAACAAAAAGGCAAAGCAAATCATAAAATAATAGAAAAGCTCTCTGTAGAGATATTTTATAAGTATGTTTCGCCCTAACCGTCTTCCTGGCATTAGTTTTTCACTCCTGTTGAGCCAAAACCGCCAGCTCCGCGTTCTGTTTCTGAAAGAGAAGTTGCCGGTATAAATACAGCCTGTGTTACCGGTGCTATGATAATTTGAGCAATACGGTCATTGTTATGGATAGTAAAATCTTCGTTTCCAAGGTTGATGAGTATTACGCGGAGTTCACCACGGTAATCACTGTCGATTGTTCCGGGAGTATTAAGAACGGTTACGCCATTTTTGGCGGCGAGTCCTGAACGGGGACGAACTTGTATTTCATAACCTTCCGGGATTTCAAAAAAAAGACCGGTTGGAATCATTGCGGATTTTCCAACGGGAATTACAATATCGGATTCTATATGAGCACAGACATCGGCACCGGCAGCGCCTGCTGTTTTATATTCGGGAATTACTGCACCTTCTGATGCAACGCACTTTACGTTTACTTTTGCCATAACACAATGATTATAGCAAAAAAAAACGCAGTCTACAACAGACTGCATTTATATGAATAGAAATCACTTTATTAAAGTGATTTCCATTTTATACACTATTTGAAAGTTTTATCCTTCCAGTGCGTCTATGTAACTCAAGTTCAGGCGGCCTTGTTTGTCTACTTCGAGGAGCTTAACTGGGATTACCTGGCCTTCTGTAAGAACGTCTGTTACTTTGTTTACACGCTGTTTTGAGAGCTTGGAAATGTGGCAGAGGCCTTCTTTTCCAGGGAGAATCTCAATGAATGCTCCGAACTCCATAATGCGTTTTACAGTTCCCTGATAGATTGTTCCAACTTCAGGATCTTCTGTAATACCTTTTACAGCTTTCTTGGCAGCTTCAGCGTTAACTCCGTTCTTTGAGTAGATTGTTACAGTTCCATCATCTTCTGTATTAATTGTTACATCATACTGAGCGCAGAGAGCTTTTACGTTCTTTCCGCCTGGTCCGATGAGGGCACCAATCTTATCTACAGGAATCTTCATTGTAAGAATCTGAGGTGCACGTGGGCTCAACTGAGCTGGCTTATCAATACATTCCTTCATTTTTCCAAGGATGAAAAGACGGCCTGCACGAGCCTGTTCCATTGCTTTCTTCATGATTTCGGTTGTTACACCGGCAATCTTAATATCCATCTGGAAGCCAGTAATACCATCTTCTGTACCGGCAACCTTAAAGTCCATATCGCCAAGGTGGTCTTCTTCACCAAGAATATCAGAAAGAATTGCATAACGTCCGTAAGGATTGTCTCCTTCTGGTTCTGTGATAAGTCCCATAGCAATACCGGCAACCATCTTCTTCATTGGAACACCGGCAGCGAGCATACAGAGTGTACCACCACAAGTAGAAGCCTGAGATGAAGAACCGTTAGATTCCATAATCTCGCTTACTACACGAATTGTATAAGGGAACTCTTCGCGGCTTGGAACCATTGCTGCAAGTGAACGGCGTGCGAGGTTACCGTGACCAATTTCGCGGCGGCCTGTTGTAAGCTTACCAGTTTCACCAACTGAGTATGGCGGGAAGTTATAGTGAAGGATGAAGTGCTCTGAGCGGTCTCCATCAATATCATCATAAGACTGTTCGTCCATTGCTGTACCGAGTGTACAAACTGCAAGAGACTGTGTTTCACCACGAGTAAAGAGTGCGCTTCCGTGTGGAGTTGGCAATACGTTTACTTCGCAAGTAATAGGACGGATTTCATCAGTCTTACGACCGTCAATACGAAGTCCTTCATCAAGAATTGACTTACGGAGAAGCTTGTACTGAATATCATCCATCAAATTACAGAAAAGCTTAGCCTGAATTGGGTCAGCCAGCTGTTCAGCATATTTTGCAGCCAGATCCTTCTGAACCTGAGCAATAGCCTTACCACGGTTGATTTTGCTGTCTTTGAAGCAGGCTTCTTTAAGAAGTGGTGTTGCTTCAGCTTCGATAGTTTCTGCATTTTCAAGAGTTACATCAAGAGGGTTCAAAGGAAGCTTTTCCTTACCAGCCTTCTTAACGAGCTCTTCCTGCAAAAGACACATATCTGTAATAAAGCCCTGAGCCTTTTCAAGAGCGCCGAGCATTACTTCTTCAGAAACTTCGTTGGCACCACCTTCTACCATTGTAAAGCCGTCTTTAGTTCCGGCAACAACAATTTCGAGTTCACCCTTTTCAATCTGTTCAAAAGTTGGGTTGATAATGTATTCACCGTTCATGTATCCAATACGGCAGGCAGCTACCGGACCGTGGAATGGAATATCAGAAATACATGTTGCAGCAGAAGCAGCAATAACGGCAAGAATATCCTGAGTGTGAACACCGTCGCATGAAACACATGTTGGAACAATCTGAAGTTCGTGACCAAATGACGGTTCAAAAAGTGGGCGCATAGGACGGTCAATAAGACGAGATACCAGAATCTCCTTATCCTTTGGACGACCTTCGCGTTTTACAAAGCCACCAGGGATTTTTCCGGCAGCATAGAATTTTTCGTTGTACTCAACAGTTACAGGAACAAAATCCTGACCTTCTGTTACGCTAGACGAAGCACAAATAGTTGCAATAATAGCGGCTCCGCCCCACTGAGCGTAAACACATCCATTAGCCTGTTTACCGATTTTTCCTGTTTCCAAGATGAGATCGGCATCTCCAAGTTTGTAGGTTACTCTTTCTACAGACATAAATTAAACTCCTACACACGTCACTACATCCGACGCATGTTTTTTTCTATTTATTAGTAAAACTAATATACTTATTTAAGCATCCCTTTTGATAAAAAAGAGATATTCAATTTTAATCTATAATAAAATAATAATCAATTGACCCTATCTGCACGATTAAACAAAAAAAATCCCGCGCAACATTGAGTCGGCGGGATTCTGCAGCAATGCTGAAAAATGTCAGCATATTGCACTGTTTGACTACTTACGTAATCCAAGTTCCTTGATGAATGCACGGTAGCCTTCGAGGTCTGTGCGTTCAAAGTACTTAAGCATCTTACGGCGCTGTCCTACAACCTTGAGAAGAGCACGTTTTGCAGATCCATCTTTTGGAAATGTTTTTACATGTTCTGTAAGCTGTTGTACGCGCTGGGTAAGCAAGGCAATCTGAACCTTTACGTTACCAGTGTCATTTTCTTTTGCACCATATTTCTTAATGGTAGCAGCAGTTGTTTCTTTTGTAAGTGCCATATAGCAACTCCTTAAAATAATTATATCAGCCTATATAAGCGGAAAATCTTGCAGGTCTTAATCTGGAGTTTTAGACTAAAATCACAAAAGAATCCGTACTATAAGCCTGGAAATAAAATTATATAGCAATTTTATTGATTAATCAACACTAAAACCCGCTTTACAGTTATAAGAACCGTACACTCTTACATTCCGGTGGATTCAATATCTTTCCACCCTTAATTTCAAGGCGGATATATTCATTTTTTTCAGATTCAGTTCTATATAACCCATCACCCGGCAATACCTGAACTGCTTCGCCTGTTAAATCAAGCTCATAAGGTCTTGCAAGCAGCTCTTCAACCGTGGCAAAAAAGCCTTTCTGAATCATCTGGCGGATATAGGAGGAACTTACCCTTTCATCTTCATCAGTTCCTTCGCGATAATAGACAGGATCCACAAAAATACATTCAACGTTATTCTGTCCTGCCCAGTATTTTATTGCCTGTGCATCAGTAGCACCCTTATAACCGCACCTGAAGTCAATTCCTTCTGCCAGAAGCTTCATGCTGCAGGATTTTAAAAGGATATTCAAAAAATCTGCACCGGCTATACCTGCAAAAGCTTCGTTAAAATCAACAAGAACTGCAAAATCAATGCCAAGATTTTCAAAAAGCTTAAGCCTCTGATTCAGGGTAGAAACATCACCCTTATAATCACCCGAATGCTTTATACTCGGCAGCGGTCTTAAAAAAGTTATTACCCCGGATTTCAAGCCTTTTTTTCTGCAGCCGTCAACAAGAGCATTCAAAAGCTCACGGTGCCCCAGATGAAGCCCATCAAAACTGCCGACAGAAATGCCAGTTGACTGCGGAAAAAGCTCACTGCTGTTTGAGTTTATAATATCATTCCAGGAAAAAGTCTTAATTGCCATATATTATTTATTGAAAATATTATATCCTAAATTAACGAAAAATAAAATAAAAACGAACTAA
>JAEETM010000169.1 GCA_016290335.1 Treponema sp.
GCGTGTGTGTCCAGATTTGTTTTCTCCAATGATAGCAGAGACAGGTACACCATTCTTTATTAAAACATCTGTGAAAAATTCGCAATCAGAATGATAATCGCCATTGTAAATTTCTGCTTTAGTGTAAACTCCAGGCCATTTGTCTCGTTTTACACTGACTCCGCCAGAAGGTATTATCCACCTGGCCTTACCTTCTCGAAAAAGCTGTGCGGCATATTCCGGTTGTTCAGGATGTGAGCTTCCGGGAAGAAATATGGCATCAACTTTTTGTATTTCATCTGCAACAAATATATATTTGGAGATATCCTGTATGATTCGATTTTGCTTTCTTTCTAGTCCGCAAGAAGTTAACATCTCTTTCATATTTGATTTCCTTATCAAAAATCGTACAAACTTCAACCAGTTCAAAGTTTAACATGATCATCATGTAAAATCTACGATACATAACAGATTATAGAGATAGAAAAAATTCTTAGTTTATGTAACATATAAAAAAGAAAAACTATGCAAATAAAAACCCCACGTCTTACAATCACAACTTTCAAAATTTGCATTATCTTGAAAGCGGGGATTTTCTTTTGAATAAGAGTGACTTGAAGGCCGCAGTGTCGGCACAAGATCGTGAAATACTTTATATTCCCGAATTGACTGATGATTATGATTTTGAAAAAAACTTATACTGATGTTATTACCTGGGGCCAGAAGACATTTGCAAGGATAAAGTGATATCACTTAAACTTTTCCAAAGCGCTGTTCATTTTTCCATCATCTTTTTTTTCCAAAAGGGTGTTGGTGATAATGCTACATGAAAAGCTTAAGACGAAGGCTATGGCGGTCAAAAGCCATGGTAGTTTTGAATCAGTTGAAAACCAGCCGCAGACAAAAATCATAAACACTAAAAGAATAAAACATAGAACAAATAAAAGTATCTGCCGTAATACACGTGGCAGTTTTTTAATCATATAGTTTGAATACATAAAGTTCTTTAATAATGCAATCAGAAAAGAAAGAATAAAAAACTGGAAAATTGATTTTACCGGAATTGCGAGATTTCCGCAGGTAAAAAGAGTAGAAACGCCGGCAGCTTCATCCCCGATAAAGAAAGTAAGGATAGCAAAAAGAACTGTCAGTATTCCAAAGGTGATTAAGGTTTCATTTATGATTTTCTGAATTATTTTCATTTTATACTCCAAGTTTTTTCCTGAGTTCATCGGCATACATGCGCGAGGCAATAATCTGGTAGCCGTTTTCCATTGTGATTTTGATTTTGCGGTCAACTTCTGATTTTAGAGTTTTGATTTTGCTAAGTGAACAGATTGTGTTTTTACTTACTATGACAAAATTGTATTGAGCTAAAGCTGCTTCCAGTTCGTAAAGTTTCATCTCTGAATCAAAAACTTCTTTGTCGGTATAGATGAAAGTTTTGCGTTCTAAAGCTTCTATATAAAAAACATCAGCCAGATTAATCAGACAAACAGCGTCGCCTTTGTTAGCGGTAATCTGTTTATCAAGAATCCTGATTGCAGCAAGAAGCTTCTCTACCTGCGGTGTAAGTTCTTTACAGGTTACAAGTAGAGAAGTTTCTGTTGCTGATGGTTCAACATTAATCGTTATTTTCATTACTTAAAGTAAACTGTGAAATCCCGAGACATGTCAAGCCGATGCCTGTCATAATTAAAGCACTTGTTGGTTCAATTTCTTTGATGATGCATAACAATGTAACAGCTACTCCCATAGCAAGTCCAACAGCCTTAAATACCAGATTGATAAAAACCTTAATTTTCATTTTCATTTGATTACTCCTTGCACTTTTGTGCGTTGACACTTTTTGTGTAGTCACACTTCCGTGCCGTTTGTTTGATAACTCCAATATAAAACAGACTTAGCTCAAAAGGAATAATAATTCACATAAGTTGCCGGAATGAGGACATGAGTTTCCAAAAAAAGGAGGTTTGTGCTAAAATATTAAAAATAGATCATGAAATATCCAATATCTAAAGAATTAAAAAGCATCTCAATTTACAGCGGTTCGATGGTTGGGCGTTTATATCCGATGGTGAACTTTGCTTACGGTTTTATAAAATGTAAATCGGATGATTATGTAATGGTGAAAAAATACTCTACTCCAGGTTATGATGGAGCAAAGCTTTCAACCTTGGTAATCGAACCGCGTCAATATGAAGGTGAGCTTCCCTGCATTATGCTTTTTCATGGCGGCGGATTTTTGATGAGGGCATCAGCGGCTCATTATCAGATTGCAAAATGGTATGCCCGCGAATTGAAATACAAGGTTGTCATGCCAGATTACAGACTTCTTCCAAAATACCGCTATCCTATTGCGATTGAAGACTGTTACAGCACTTATATGTGGGTTTTACAAAATGCGGAATCACTGAACATCAACAAAGAAAAAATCATAGTTACCGGAGACAGTGCCGGCGGAAATATTGCGGCTGCAGTTACTCTTATGCTGCACGATAGAAATCAGCCGCTTCCAAAAGGAGCAATGCTTATATATCCGGTTCTTGATAAAAGAATGATTACAGATTCTATGAAGCGTTTTACCGACACGCCAATCTGGGATTCAAATTGTGATAAGCTTTTCTGGGATATGTATTTGAAAGGACAGGAGAACAGCCAGACAAAATATGCATCAATTTCAGAAATTGAAGATTTGCGATTTTTCCCGCCAACTTATATTGAGGCTGCAGAATACGATTGCCTCCACGACGAAGGAATTGAGTTTGCAGGAAAGTTAAAAGCCCAGGGCATCTCCGTTGAAGTTCAAGATATGAAAGGCACCTGCCACGGCTATGAAACAGCGATAAAAAGTTCGATCGTAGAAAAGTGTATGACGTGGAGACTTGAATGGATAAGGAATGAAATAATAAGGAAGGATTAGATGAAACTAACTGACTGTTACCTTGAAGAAGATTTGTTCCCCAAGATTTTTGCTGATTATGAAGAGCGGCCTTATGGGGTTTTGTTCTACAGCACAAATAATAAAGACTCTTATGATTCTAATCATGCGGTTATCTATAAAGATAAAATCAGCAACCTTAAAGAAGTGCTTGCCGACATAACAAGTTTTTACAAATCAAAAGGCTGCCGTCCGATAATTTATCAGTCTATGCTTGATGATAACTGGTTTGATGAAATCAGTGGCGAACTGAAAGAGGCGGGATATAAGAGCTGGATTGAATATCAGGAATATATGCTTGCAGTTGGAGAGAATAAAATTATTCCGAATCCTGAACTGACGGTTTTCAAAGTTGATAAATGGAGTGACGAAATAGAAAATGTTTTTCTGGAAGCCGAAGAACCATGGGAAATAAAAGTTGCAAAAGCAAGTTTAGAAAAACCCGGCTACTGGATGTTCGCAGTCCGCTCAAAAGAAAAAGTGATAGGCCTGTTGTATGGTCACATTTCCGAACGAGCCTGTCGTGTAGATTATCTTCTAGTTTCCAAAAAGCACAGAAGGATGGGTGCCGGCAGAGCCTTGTTTTATGAATATGTTGAATGGTGCAAACAAAACGATATAAAGAATATTTACATATGGCCAGATGGTGAAACCCCAAAAAAGATTTACGAAGAAGGCGGATATAAAATTGTAGAAGTCCGCAAAGCAGGTAGAGCGGTGTTTGAGGGGTGAAAATTAAATTGCAGAATGGCAAACATTATCAAGAATCAAAATCACTGCCGCAGTATAATCATCTTATAAAGTTTTGGAGGAGATGACTTTATGGATGATTTTAAACCGCTGTTTGAATATGTTGAAAAAAACATTGAAAAGAAAATTGAGTTAAAGGAACTTGCAGATTTTATGGGCTACAGTCCTTTTTACATCAGCAGAAAATTTGTGGATATTTACGGCATTCCAATTACTGGTTATGTGCGAATCAGGAAGCTGCAATATTCAATAAAGGATTTGCTGGATGGCATGAAAGTGATTGATGTTGCCATGAAATATTCCTTTGAATCTCATGAAGGTTTTTCAAGATCGTTCAAAAGTCTTTTTGGTTCTTCTCCAAAAAATATTAGAAACTATTTGCAGAAGTACGAAATTCCGGAGTTTGAACTTTTGCCAAATAGTAAAGCAAAACCAATGGAGGAACAAAAAATGAGTTTAAGT
>JAEETM010000170.1 GCA_016290335.1 Treponema sp.
GGTACGAATACATGTTGAAAGATACGCCGCCGGAAGCTACGGCTAAAGATAATGAGGTACTGGGCCAGCTTTATCCGAAGTCTGAAGAAAAAGCTGTAGAGATGCCTACAACGGCAAGAGATATACTGACGGACTATGAGAAAGCCTGTCAGGATCTTGCGTTGGCTAAAGAAGCAAAAGAACAGGCCGAAGCGAAACTGAAGATGATGCTGGCAGATGCGGAGGTTGGAATCATCGACGGCTACAAGATCTCCTGGAAAAATGTCAGCACTACCCGGTTGGACAGCAAGAAGGTTAAATCGCTGTTGACCGAAGATCAGCTGAAGGAATGCAGCAATACAACGGTATCGCGCAAATTTACAATCGGCGCGCGGAAAAAATAATATCGGTTATCTGCCCTCAGAGCTCACACGCTCTGGGGGTATTATTTTATTTTAAAAAAATAGGAGGAAATGAAAATGAGAAAAGACTTTAGAATCGCTGAATCTTTGGAGTATATGCAGAACTTCGGAGCAAGTACAATCGCTACTGAAGATTTACTGGCTCTTATCATCGGAAACAGGGATAAAGCCGTAAAGATGCTTCATCAGAATGCCACATTATTTTCTGGAACCAAAGACGGTCTGAGTTGCCTTGCGGGAGAAGATTTTGATGGCCTGAAATATATGGGTGGGCTGAGCCAAGCGGAAACGGCCCGTCTTTTTGCTAGTATCGAATTAGGCCGAAGAATCGCTTATGCCCCTACTACGGAAGCAGTGCATATTACATCGCCCGGAGATGCTGCAGCATACTTTATGCCCAGGCTTCGGCACGAAACTCACGAGAAGTTCTACGTTATGATGCTCAATACGAAGAACCGTATCATCAGGGTAAAACAAATATCGGAAGGATCTTTGAGTAGCAGCGTTGTGCATCCAAGAGAGGTCCTGTCTGCCGCTATCACGGCTCACGCAGCTGCAATCTTGGTCTCGCACCTACACCCAAGCGGTATTCCTACTTTTTCGGCTGAAGATAAGTCACTAACAACTGCCTTGGAAAGTGCAAGCAACGCAGTTGGCATCGTTTTGATTGATCATATTATAGTTGGAAGTAATTCGTATTTTTCCTTCAAAGAAAAAGGGTTACTGTAACAAAAAAGCCAGCGCAACAGCACCGGCTTATTTTTAATTTTATTAAAAGTAAAGGAGAGATTTTATTATGGCTAAAATTAACGACATTAAAAACATTATTGCATCGGCGGCCGCTAAAAATAATATGCCGACTTATGAAAACGGGAACAACGCATTGAAGGTAGCTGAACCGGTCATCCCGTTACCGAACAACAATACAGTACCGGTTACCAAACCGACAACCGATGTACAACAGACACAGCAACAGGCGTTGAAGGCCTTTATTAAAGCAAACTTACGGGAAGGAATCGACTACGGTCAGATCCCTGGCCTAGGTAATAAGAATCAGCTCTTTAAACCGGGCGCAGCCAAGATTATTAACTTCTTACGGTTACGTCCACAGGTACAGTTGCTTCATACTGTGTTTGATCCGGAGGCTAAAGCCATCAGCTACACCGTAAAGGTAACTTTGGTGAACGAAGACGGTATTGCCGTAACGGAAGCTTTGGGTGCTAGCAATACGCTGGAACCCAAATTTGCCAAAGCCGGTATGGGAGCACAAAATCTCGTAGTAAGCCAGAGCGTCAAGAGAGCAACTATTTCGGCAGTGAAGAATCTGATCTGCTAAAGCCATTTTCCCTTAAGTCTAAAAATTAGACTTAACCCCCGTCCGACTATACTGTCAGGCGGGGGTTTCTTTTTTCAGTAGCCGCAAGCCATGTATAGAACCTGGCTCATATAACGATTGAAGCAGCCGCAAAATGTCCGATAATACATCATTTCCCAAAAAACTGCATATGTATCAGTATCATTCTGATAGACCGGTCGCACCTGTTTATCAATGTAAACGGAACGCAGATTCTCAAAGTCTGCAACATCTGTTGCCATGCTGAACGATGGCAATTTCTTCAAAACAGTGTCATCATCGAAGACTTTACTTATGTTCAGGGTATCACGATGATCCATAGGCAATACTGCACGCAGGTTTTCCAGCTCTTTAATATAAAAGCAAAGTACGCCGTAAAAGATATCAGATTCCCGGGCTTTGGCACATTCCACAAAGTCGCCGGCCAAGGAAAAAGTATTGCCGCTGATCAGCATAGAAGCCGTAATGTACTGTATCAGCCCTAACGGATGAACACGTCTTCTTTTGGCACTGGTGCTGGCGCGTGTACTTAAATAGGCTGGTGTAACGGTCAGGCCAAGGCGGGAGTAACGTGCGAATGATGAGGTCTTATCCGCTATATGCATTTTATCGGATGCATTTATCAATTTTATAAACTGAAGCGCGTCTTCAATTCCTATATTGTCAACAGGCGTGATGCGCCAATGGTTTTCCTCAATGGGTACTACCAGTTGTTTTTCTTTCAGCCAGGTCAGGTCCAACATATGATTCACCTCAATTTAATTATAAACGGGAACCCGGATTGTGTAAAGAAAAATAAATCGTGAATACAGGTTGAGAATTACTTGACAAAAGGGTGCGTGTCTGTTACAATTAAATCGTGAATAGATATTAACGATTAAGAAAACATTTTTAGTTATTACAAAGGTAAAGAAAAAGTCATAATCAAACAAGCTATAACAGGAGAACAAAATGAATCAACAAAAATGGCCAGAACAAATGTCACTGAAACAGTCAGAAAACTATCTTACCTATAAGAATGGCGGGCATAGGTTGTATAGTGCAATGACGATACGAAGGATGTTCCAGCGCGGAGAACTGGACGGTAAACAGTTGGGGAAAGGGAAGAAAGTTTTCATCTTTAAAAGTGAACTGGACCTGAAACTGTTAGACCGGACCATAGCATAAAATGCAGCGCCGGATTTGACACAAAGGTATTAAATGTTTTAACAGGAGGATATTTTAATGAAAAAAGAAGAACTGAAACCGTTCACCAAACGTGTCAGCATCTGCAGAGTAGAAGATTCAAAAACCGGGAAAACGAAGCAGATTAAAAAGACAACTACAGTCTACGCAAAAAGCAAAAAAGAAGCAGACGAAAAATTTGCTGAATTTAAGAAAAAGGAACGGGACAGAATCCTTAACATCAAGGAACAACGTACCCTGGGAGATGTTATCGAATGTTTCTACAAAGAAAATACCCAATACGGGATCAATACTGTAGTAAAACGTAAATGGTACAGGAAAATCATAGAAGAAGAATTTGGCGACAAGCTGGTATATATAATAGAAGGAGATGATATAAAACAGTTTCTGCGGGATCTGCGGGATGAAAACGGTTATTCCGAAGAAACATTACGGGACTTTCGCAGACTGTTGAAAGACTACTTTGAATATGCAGAAATCAACAGATTCATTAATGAAAACCCAATGAATGAACTGAAGAAATTTGAAATTGGCAAGCGGATCAACTTACGAAGGAACCGGAACGCTATAGTGCCGGCGGATACAAAGAAGGTTGTAAGGTACATCCTGAACCATAAAACAGAACGCGGTTTCAGTTTGGAGCTTAAGGTACAGATCTTGCTGTCGTTGGATGGGTGTTTGCGCCCTACAGAGTTATACGCGCTTACCTGGAACGACATTGATTTGGACGAAGGCAGTATGATGATAGAAAAGGACATCACGGTTATATCCAAAAAAGACGCGGAAGAACTGAACGTGGAATGCATCACGATTGGCGACACAAAGACTAATGGATCCGTCCGCAAAATACCGCTTTCAAAGCGGACAATTGAGCTGCTGACAGAATACAAACAGGATTGCGAAGAATTCCTGAAAAAAAAGAAATGCACAAATCCGGAAGGTATTCTGTTCTTCCAGCGCCGCAACATCAAAAAAGGCCCTGTCATCTATGCATATGGAAGCGGGTTGCGGGCACGGTTGAGAAAAATAAGCAAGTATTTATTACAGGGTAAAGGTATTTGTCCATATTCGTTAAGAAAGCTGGGCGTTACAGAAAGAAAAAATGTAGGAGAGAGTCCACCTAGCGTG
>JAEETM010000011.1 GCA_016290335.1 Treponema sp.
AATACTCTTAAAATTAACTCTATATCAACCATTACGGAGAAACTTATGATTGAGAAAAAACCCCTTGTTATGGATTTGTACACAGCTGACCCTTCAGCACACGTTTTTGATGACAAAATCTACATTTATCCTTCGCACGATGAAGACGAAGATGTTGAAAACAACGACAATGGCGATCAGTACAATATGAAAGACTATCACGTTTACGAGATGAAGGACACAGAAACTTATCCTCGTGATTGCGGCTGTGTTTTCACTCTTGATGACGTAAAATGGGCCAGCAAACAGCTCTGGGCTCCTGACTGTGTAAAAAGAGGCGACAAATATTATTTCTACTTCCCTGCCCGCGACAAAAAAGGAATGTTCCGTGTAGGTGTTGCAATTGGTGATAAACCGGAAGGTCCTTTCAAGCCAGAGGATGATTACATTCAGGGCACTTACTCAATCGACCCTTGCTGTTTCCCTGATACAGACGGCAAATATTACCTTACATTCGGCGGACTTTGGGGCGGTCAGCTTGATCAGTACCGCAATAACGAATGGAGCGCCGATAACAAAGAGCCACGAAAGGAAGCTGCCTGCACTCCAAAAATTGCTCTGATGAAAGACAATATGACAGAAATTGCAGAAGCTCCTCGTGACCTTGTAATTGTTGATGAAAACGGAAAGCCTCTCCAGGGTGAAGATGAAGACCGCCGCTACTTTGAAGACCCATGGCTGTTCAAAAAAGGCGATACATACTATTTTACATATTCAACAGGTACAACACACTTCCTTTGCTACTCAACAAGCAAGAATATTTACGGACCATATACTTACGGCGGAAAGATTCTTACTCCGGTTCTGGGATGGACAACTCACCACTCAATCCTCGAATATCACGGAAAGTGGTATTTATTCTACCATGACTGCGAACGTTCAAACGGAATCAACCAGAAACGAAATGTAAAGTTCCGCGAATTAAAGTTTGACGACAAAGGCGGAATTATTACGATGGACGGTTCAGAAAAGTAATCCAAAAAAAATGGTGGTTTCGAAAAACCACCATACATTAAATGACAGCAGTTTTGCTTTATGCAAAACTGCAAGCGAAAAAGCAAGGGCTAAAAATGTTTTTTATAAATACAATGAAACCGCCCTTGCTAACTTTCGCTATTATTCAACGGTAACCGACTTCGCCAGATTTCTTGGCTGGTCAGGATTATTTCCCCACAAAACCGAACAATAATAGGCAAAAAGCTGAGCCGGTATAATTGCAAGAATCGCTGCAAAAATATCATCAGTTTCAGGAATTGTAATTACGGTATCTGCACTATCCTTGAAAACACTTGTATCGCCCTGGCTTATTACTAAAGTAGAAGCTCCACGCGATTTTACCTCAACAATATTACTGTTGATTTTTTCGTACAAAGCCCGCTGAGTTGCAAGCGCTACAACAAGCGTATCGGTATCAATAAGAGCAATTGGTCCATGCTTAAGCTCACCGGCTGCAAAGGCTTCAGAATGCATGTAGCTTACTTCCTTAAGTTTAAGCGCACTTTCCAGGCTGGAAGCGCTGTCAATCAATCGTCCAATATAGAAAACCTTGCTCTTATTAAAATTAAGGGAAGCAAACTTCTGAATAGAGCTCTGATCCTTCAAAACCTGCTCAGTTTTCTCAGGAATTGTCTGAAGCTGTTCCAGCAAACGTTCATATTCCTTCTGTTCAACAGCACCCTTTACAAAAGCCATCTTCAAAGCAAGAAGATAAAGGCACATAAGCTGAGTTGTATAAGCTTTTGTAGAAGCAACTGCAATTTCCGGACCAGCCCAGGTGTAAATAACCTTATCGGCTTCGCGGCTAACTGTAGAACCGACACAGTTAGTAATTGCAATAATTCTTGCTCCAGCCTGTTTTGCAAGTCTCAAGGCAGCAAGTGTATCGGCTGTTTCTCCAGACTGGCTGATTACAATAAATACATCCTTTGAGGTAAGAATCGGGTCACGGTAACGGAACTCACTTGCTGTATCAACAACAACCGGAACTCGGGCAAGCTTTTCAAAAATATAACGAGCTGCAACACCCGCATGGTAAGCCGTACCACAGGCAGTAATTACAACTCTATCAGCATTCTTAAAATCCTCTTCAAGCTCCATCTCATCAAAATGTATATCAACAGGCTTCTTACCCTTTAGTACAAGACGTGGACGAAGAGTATCTGTAAGGGCTTTTGGCTGCTCATAGATTTCCTTAAGCATAAAGTGAGCATAGCCATTCTTTTCGGCAGAAGACAAATCCCAGTCAACGTGGAAAGGCTTGCGGATAACTTTTTCGCCATCCTCTGTATACAAATCAACGTGGTCTGTATACAAAACTGCCATTTCCTTCTGCTCAAGAAAGTAAACTTCGCGTGTATATTCAAGAACAGCAGGGATATCGCTGGCAATAAAGTTTTCTCCGTTACCAAGACCTACAATAAGAGGACTGTCTTTTCGGGCAGCAATAATTCTGTCAGGATAATCGCGGCAAAGAACACCAAGTGCATAACTTCCTTCCAGCTTTGATAAAGTTGTGCGGACTGCCTGAAAAATATCACCCGTTTTTTCGTAATAATAGTTTACAAGATGAGCAATAACCTCTGTGTCTGTCTGACTGCGGAAAACAACTCCATCAGCCTGAAGCCTTTCCTTTAATTTTGCATAATTTTCGATGATTCCGTTGTGAACAACCGCAATAGAACCGCTTACATTCGTATGAGGATGTGCGTTAATATCGCTTGGTTCGCCATGAGTTGCCCAACGCGTATGTCCAATTCCCAAAGAGCCCTTAATAAACTCTTTTGCAACCTGCTCTTCCAGAAACTTGAGCGCACCCTTTGCTTTCTGAACAACAATGCTATCGTCTTCCGAAAGAACCGCAATTCCCGCACTGTCGTAACCACGGTATTCAAGCTTTTTCAAGGTATTTATAAGAATTGGTGTAGCTTCCTTATCGCCCACATAACCTACAATTCCGCACATTTTATTCTCCCTAACCTGTCATATTCGGGCTTGCCCCGGATATCTATCTGATAATGATTGCCTCGCGTTCTGCACCAACAGAAACATATTTAATATGACAACCAATATTCTTTTCTATATATTCAACATATTTTCTTGCTGCTTCCGGCAATTTGTCCCATTCGCGAACAGCAGAAATATCACACTTCCAGCCAGGAAGATATTCAATAACAGGCTTGCAATCCTTCAAAGCAACCGGGAATGGGAAGCGGTCAATTTTCTTACCATTAAGCTCGTAATGAGTTGTTACAGGGATTTTTTCCATATAGCTCAAAACATCAAGCTTTGTAAGTGCAATTGCTGTAGCAGCCTGAACTTCAACACCATAACGTGTTGCAACCAAATCCAGAGAACCAACACGGCGTGGACGACCAGTTTTGGCACCGTATTCATTTCCTGCCTTGCGGAGTTCTTCGGCTTCATCACCAAACATTTCGCAAACGAATGGACCTTCACCAACGCAGGTTGCATAAGCCTTTACAACGCCAATTACATCAGTAATTTTTGCAGAAGGAAGACCTGAACCGATTGGAGCAAAAGCTGCAGAAGTATTTGATGATGTCGTGTATGGATAGATTCCGTAGTCAAGGTCGCGGAGAGAACCAAGCTGTGCTTCAAAAAGAATACTCTTTCCGGCAGCCTGTGCATCCTTTAAGAAAAGTCCTGTATCACAGATAAACGGCTTGATTTTTTCGCAGGCATCGTTAAGCCAGGCATCAAGCTTTGCTTCTGTATAAGGCTCTGCACCGTAAACCTTTGTAAGTGTAAGATTTTTCCATTCCATTATGTCAAGAAGATGCTGTTTAAGCTCTGCAGGATAAAATAATTCACCGGCAAGTACTGTTTTCTTCTGATATTTATCTGAATAGAAAGGAGCGATTCCCTGTTTTGTAGAACCGTATTTTTTATCGGCAAGTCGCTGCTCTTCCAAGGCATCCAAATCGCGGTGCCAAGGAAGAAGAAGTGATGCTCTGTCACTGATTTTTAAGTTTTCTGGAGTAATGCTTATTCCCTTTGCTCTTACATCTTCAATTTCTTTAAAAAGATTTTCCGGGTCGAGTGCGACACCGTTTCCAAGAATATTTACAACGCCATCTCTGAAGATTCCTGATGGAAGAAGATGAAGGGCAAACTTTCCCTTTTCGTTGATTACAGTATGACCGGCATTTCCGCCACCCTGAAATCGTACAACTACATCATAATCTTGTGTAAGAAGGTCGACCATGCGGCCTTTTCCTTCATCTCCCCAGTTAATTCCAACAATAGCACTGTTTTTCATAAAATTACTCCAAGTTATTTCAAAAAATAAAAGGCAAAGTTGTCCCGTGTTTTCCACCACAAAGACTTCTTTGCCTTTGCTTTTTGAATTTACTTACTTTCACTAAGTGTGTCAAGTTGAGTAATTTTTTTAATCCTGCAAAGCCTCATAGCCTTCTTCGCCGGTACGAACCTTTACAACATTCTGAACATCGTATACGAAAATCTTACCATCGCCGATGTTACCAGTGTAAAGAACTTCCTTAGCGGCTGTGATAACCAGGTCTACAGGAACTTCACTCACTACGATGTCGACCTTAATCTTAGGCAGGAGGGTCATATCCATCTCAACACCACGATACTTCTGTGTATTACCGTGCTGCTGGCCGCAACCAAGAACGTTTGTAACTGTCATACCAGTAACACTTATGTCGTTCATAGCAGCCTTGAGCTCGTCGAACTTGCTCTGGCGTGTAATGATTGTAACCATATGGAACTTTGCATCCGGACGTTCTGTAGCTTTTGTAACTGGAACAGCCTTTTCTACAGGAACACTGCCTGCTGCAGTTGAACTTACAGCACTTGCACCACCTACTCCAGCTGCGCCTTCTGTCATTACCTGAGGAGCCATGATAAAGCCTGCGTAGCTTGAATCAATACCGTGCTCAAGCTTATCAAGACCGATAATTTCTTCTTCCTTGCTTGCACGCAAACCATGTAATTTCTTAATAAGGCTGAAGGTAATAATCATACAAACTGTTGTCCAGGCTACGATTGTAAACTCACCAAGACACTGTACACCAAGATGCTTTACACCGCCACCATAGAACAAACCATTTTCTACGTTGAACAAACCATCACTCAAAGTACCCCAGATACCGTTTGCAAGGTGAACTGCTACAGCACCAACCGGGTCATCAATGTGGAGCTTAAGGTCAAGGAACTCTACAACTAATACTACTATAATACCAGCTACAATACCAATGATAGTTGCACCAAGTGCGTCTACTGTAGCACAAGTTGGTGTAATTGCAACAAGACCTGCCAGGGAAGCGTTGAGTGTCATGGAAACATCAGGCTTACCGTTTTTAATCCAGGTAAAGATCATTGTTGTAACACATGCAACTGCAGGAGCAATTGTTGTTGTTGTGAATACAGCAGCAAGACCGCCAACACCAAGTAACTGTGTACAGGCAGCACCGTTGAATCCGTACCATCCAAACCAGAGGATGAAGGTTCCCAAAGCACCCAGAGTCAGAGAGTGACCAGGAATAGCGTGAACCTTTGTTACCTTTCCGTTCTTGTCATAATCATATTTTCCAATACGTGGACCAAGGAACATAGCACCAATCAAAGCAGCTGTACCACCAACTGAGTGGATTGCAGCACCACCGGCAAAGTCTACAAAACCAAGACCTACGAGCCAGCCCTGTGGGTTCCATACCCAACCAGCTTCAATCGGATAAACAACTGCAGAAATTACAGCTGAATAAATACAGTATGCACTGAACTTTGTTCGCTCTGCCATAGAACCTGAAACGATTGTAGCAGCAGTAGCACAGAAAACCAGGTTGAACACAAAGCTGGACCAGTCAAGCTCTGCAAAGTTCGTAAACAACTGCATGTTAGGTTTGCCTATCAAACCAAAGAAATAGTTTTCACTCATCATCAGCCCGAATCCGAGCAGCATGAACATTGGCGTTCCAATACAGAAATCCATCAGGTTTTTCATGATGATGTTTCCAGCATTTTTTGCCCTTGTAAAACCCGTTTCTACCATTGCAAATCCACACTGCATAAAGAATACCAGTGCCGCACCAATAAGGAACCAAACACTCCAAACTTCGCTCATATAAAACCTCCTGAAAAAGGCCACTGTGGCCTTCCAAAAAAAATGGCGACAATATCAAAACTACCTGCGCACTGTAGTTCGACATCATCGCCCTATATATTTTTTTTCAAAAAAAATTAAAAAAAATCAATATTATTTTTTTTGAGTGTCATTCTATGGCACTCTGCCCTATTATAATTCACCTCATAAAGAATAACGAGGTGAATATGATAGTTATTAAAATGCTTTACAATTACGTAACAAGAATCTTTTACAAACAGCACGAAGTAGAAATATGGGAAACACTCTGCCTCATTGCAGGTTACGCTGTTTTTGTAATGGCAAGAATGATTCTTTCAAAGATTCTTTAATTACATTATTTGCCTTACAGTTTTTATCTTACGCTATACAGCAAATCTCCGTAGCTTGGGAATGGCCACATATCTTTTGGTGTGATAACCTCAAGTTCATCGGCACATGCACGAAGCTCACCCATTGCAGCAAAAACCTTCTCGCGGTAGAACATTGAAATCTTGCTTGAATCTGCTCCACTTGCACTAAGTTCTTTTGCATCAAGCACAGCCTTCTCCAGAGCACAAGTCTTTTTGTAAATAGAGCTTGTAAGTGAAGAAACCTTGCTGAGCATTTCGCTTTCATAAGTAGCTTCAGGCTCACCAACAGATTTTTTCAAACCGATAGTTCCAGCTAACGTTGTAGCGTATTTACTTGCAACCGGCAGAATATCTTTCTTTGCCATTTCAAGCATTGTTTCTGCTTCAATGTTGATGATCTTTGCATAATTCTCGTTGTGAATCTCAAAGCGGCTTTCAAGTTCAACCTTGCTGTAAACACCAAACTTTTCAAAGACCTTAACGTTCTTTTCATCAAGGATATGTGGTAAAGCTTCCGGTGTAGATTTAAGGTTGTAAAGTCCACGCTTTTCAGCTTCCTTAACCCAGGAATCATCATAACCATTTCCATTGAAAATGATTCTCTTATGCTCTTTAATTGTCTTCAAAATCAAGTCGTGAAGAGTTGCCTTAAAGTCTTTTGCTTTTTCAAGAGTATCAGCAAACTGACTGAGCTCTTCTGCAACAACTGTGTTTAAGAAAACGTTTGCACACGCAATTGATTCATTTGAACCCAGCATACGGAACTCAAACTTATTACCGGTAAAGGCAAATGGTGAAGTTCTGTTTCGGTCTGTTGTATCTTTGCTGAACTCAGGAAGAACAGTAACACCAATCTGCATTTTTTCTTTTTCGTGCTTGCCGTAAGGAAGGCCCTTTTCAATGCTGTCAAGAATGCCGCTCAATTCATCTCCAAGGAAGATTGAAATGATTGCTGGAGGCGCCTCGTTAGCTCCAAGACGATGATCGTTTCCGGCAGAAGCTACAGAAATACGCAGCAAATCCTGATACTCATCAACACCTTTAATTACAGCACACAGGAACAAAAGGAACTGTGCATTGCTTTCTGGAGTTGCACCAGGATCAAGCAGGTTTTTACCAGTGTTAGTACTGATTGACCAGTTGTTATGTTTACCGCTTCCGTTTACACCTGCAAAAGGTTTTTCGTGGAGCAGACAAACCATTCCATGTTTAGAAGCAATCTTGCGGAGCATTTCCATTGTAAGCTGGTTGTGGTCGCAGGCAATGTTTGTTGTACTGAAGATAGGAGCTAACTCATGCTGAGCAGGAGCAACTTCGTTATGTTCTGTTTTTGCCAGGATTCCAAGCTTCCAGAGCTCGCGGTTCAAATCTTTCATGAACTCCTGAACACGTGGTTTAATCATACCAAAGTAATGATCTTCAAGCTCCTGACCTTTTGGTGCTTTTGCGCCGAAAAGTGTACGGCCTGTATAAATCAAGTCTTCACGTTTATCATAAACTGATTTGTCAACAAGGAAGTATTCCTGTTCAGGACCAACAGTCGTTTTTACGCTTGTAACGGCTTCGTTTCCTTCAAACAATTTAAGTACACGAACAGCCTGTTTGCTGATTGCCTGCATTGAGCGGAGCAGCGGTGTTTTTTTATCAAGAGCTTCACCTGTATAAGAACAGAAAGCTGTAGGAATACAAAGTGTTCCATCTTTAATAAATGCATAGCTTGTTGGATCCCAGGCTGTATAACCGCGGGCTTCGAATGTTGCACGGATTCCACCACTTGGGAAGCTAGAAGCATCAGGTTCACCCTGCACAAGCTCTTTTCCACTGAACTCCATGATTACACGTCCACCGTCTACAGGCTCAATAAAGCTGTCGTGTTTTTCAGCTGTAATACCTGTAAGAGGCTGGAACCAGTGTGTATAATGAGTTGCACCCTTTTCAACTGCCCAGTCTTTCATTGCATTTGCAACAACTGTAGCAACAGAAGAATCAAGTTTTTCTCCACCCTGAATTGTCTTCATCAACTGCTTATAAGTTTCCTTTGGCAGTCTTGCTTTCATAACTGTTTCATTAAAAACATTTTCACCAAAAATGTCGCTTACCTGTTCCATTATATAACTCCTTTTATAAAAAAGTGTTTCGTGCAAAAAAATAGGCGCTGCCTTTCCTGAACCGTTGTACACCAGTTCATAAAAAGCAGCGCCGTTGCCGATTAGATGTTTTGCCAGGAGACTCCCGACAATTTAAAACAAAAAAGGTCGCAGAAATACCATTTCTGCGACCTCATTGTCGTTTGATGTTTTTGTTATACTGTTTCCAAAAAAAAATGTCAATAGCACAACAAAATATTTTATAAAAAAAATTATTTCTTCCAGCTTCCTATTTTTTTAATTCTTTCTACAGCTTCAATTGTGCGTTCACGGCTGCCAAAGCCTGTAAGTCTCAAATAACCTTCACCCATTTTTCCAAAGCCGCTTCCCGGAGTTCCAACAACATTACACCTGTTCAAAAGCTCGTCAAAGAAACTCCAGCTTGTAAAACCTTCAGGAATCTTAAGCCATACATAAGGAGAATGTTCTCCGCCAAAAGCCTTAAAACCTGCAGCCTTTACGCCTTCAAAAATGATTCGTGCATTTTCGCGGTAAAAAGAAAGATTTTCCTGAATCTGCTTTTGTCCTTCATCGGAATAAACAGCTTCAGCCGCCATTTGCGTAATATAAGAAACTCCATTAAACTTTGTTGACTGGCGTCTGAACCAGAGCTTATTCAATTCCGTACCGTCAAAAACAAGCTCGTGAGGAACTACAGTATATCCGCAGCGCAGGCCTGTAAATCCGGCAGTTTTAGAAAATGACCTCAGCTCAATTGCACAGGTTTTAGCACCGTCAATTTCATAAATTGAACGTGGAATAGAAGAATCTGTAATAAATGCTTCGTAAGCTGAATCATAAAGAATCAGACTGTGATTTGCATTTGCGTAATCAACCCACTTTTTCAAATATTCTTTAGAAGCAACAGTTCCAGTCGGATTATTCGGGAAACAAAGATAAATAATGTCCGGCGCCGTTAATGTTGATGCAGGAATCTCAGGTAAAAATCCATTTTCTTCCTTACATGGCAGAATAATGATTTTATCTTTACGGCCATTCATAATGTTAGTATCAACATATACAGGGTAAACAGGATCACAAATTGCAACTGTATTATCGGTTGCAAAAATATCACCAATGTTACCGCAGTCAGATTTTGCACCATCAGAAAGAAAAATCTCATCAAGCTGCATTTTAATTCCACGTGCAAGATAATCATGCTCCAGAATCTTCTGGCGGACAAAATCATAACCCTGCTCCGGCGGATAACCACGGAAAGTTTTTTCATCAGCCATTTCATCAACTGCCTTATGCATTGCATCAATTACAGCAGGACAAATCGGTCGTGTTACATCACCAATAGAAAGCTTTATTACATCTGCATCAGGATTAGCTGCCTGAAACTCACGTGTTTTTCTATTTACCGTAGAAAAAAGATAACTCTCTTCCAAATCTAAAAAGTTTTTGTTTATTTTCATAGCGATTATCGCCCCCTTTATTACAATGTTACATCACCGATAAAAACATTTTCTGCAGGACCTGTCATAAAAACACTGTCCCCTTCTTTTCCACTCCATTCTATTTCAAGATCTCCGCCAAGTAGATGAACAGTGATTTTTTCACCCGCATCAACAAGTCCATTCAAAATTGCAGCAACAACAGTAGCACAGGTTCCGGTACCGCAGGCTAAAGTTTCGCCGGTTCCACGTTCCCAAACACGCATCCAGATTGTCCTTCTGTCTTCAACAAATGCAAACTCCGTGTTAGTCCTTTCCGGGAAAAACTCATTATTTTCAAAAAGCGGTCCAACCTGGCAAACAGGAAAATCTGCAGGCTTTTTATCAATAAATACAACCGCATGAGGATTCCCCATAGAAACTCCGGTAATTTTATATTCCTTTCCGTCAATCACAAGCGGTCTCATAATAACCTTTTCATTTGAATCCATTTTTACAGGAATCTTTGAAGCTTCAAAAATCGGGCTTCCCATATCAACAGAAAGCTTTGTTACTTTATCTCCGCGTTTTCCTTCAATAATCTTCAAAATCTTAACGGCACCCATCGACTCAACCGTAAACTCGCGCTTATCAGTAAGTCCTGCATCATAAACATATTTTCCCACACAACGTATTCCATTACCGCACATCTGACTGCGGCTTCCATCGGCATTGTACATTACCATTTCAAAATCAGCTGTCTTACCCTTTTTTATCAGAATGATTCCGTCACCACCAATTCCAAAGTGTCTGTCCGAAAGAGCAATTGCCGCAGCCTTTTCATCCTTAATAACACTGCCGGTACAATCAAAATAAATATAATCGTTCCCGCATCCCTGCATTTTCGTAAACTTCATAATCCGCTCCTGAAAACAAAAAAAGGCCATGAACATACATCCGAACCACCTCGGATTCACATTCACGGCCTCTTTGCCTGATAATTCATTTTTACCGATTAAGGCTCGTTTTGTCAATAATGATATAATCTCAAAGTAAATCCCCCTCTATTCTTGACACAAAACGTCTAAAGAATTATAACTACTCTAATAATTTTATTAGTGAACAAAGGCGTTCATTCGATTAGAATAACTATTTTCTAATGGAGTGAGCGCCTTTTTTTTACATTCTATCGCCAGTCTGGAGGTTTATATGTCTTACAATTTCAATACAGAGATGATTTACAAATCCTGTGTAAGCTGGATACAGGAATGGTTTTCCAAGAATGCCGGACCAACCACAAAAGCCGTAATCGGAATCTCTGGTGGAAAAGATTCTGCACTTACTGCAAAGCTTCTTGTAGATGCACTTGGAAAAGACCGTGTTTTTGGCGTAATGCTTCCAAACGGTGAACAGAAGGATATTGCCGACAGCCGTAAGGTTTGTGATTTTCTTGGAATAAACAACATCACAATCAACATTAAAAATGCATATACCGGACTTACCGATGAAATACAGCAGTATCTTCCAGCTTCAGACTTCAGCTACGAAAATTACAGAACAAATACTCCAGCCCGCATCCGAATGACAACACTTTATGGAATCGGCGCAATTCTTGGTAACGCTATGGTGGCCAACACGTGCAACCTCAGCGAAGACGTTATGGGCTACAGCACCTTCTATGGCGACAGTGCCGGAAGCTTTGCACCAATCTGCAAGCTCACCACAGATGAAGTTGTTGCACTCGGCGATTTTGCAGGGCTGCCAAAAGAAATTACACACAAAGCACCAAGCGACGGAATGTGCGGCAAAACTGATGAAGACAATCTTGGCTGGACTTACCACGAAGTAAACGAGCTTATCCGCGAAAATAAAAAAGGCAAGCATTATGAAAAAATAATCGAGCGCTGGAAAAAGAATAAGTTCAAGCTTGATATAATCCGGCTTCCGTGCTTTATTCCGGAATTACCGGTAAACACGGAGTTCACAAAATGAACAAAGCATATCTGATTCTTGCAGACGGAACAGTTTTTGAAGGAAACTCAATCGGCGCACAGGGCAAAACAATCGGCGAAGTAGTCTTTACAACCGGCATGACCGGCTACCTTGAAACACTTACAGACCCAAGCTATTTTGGTCAGATTGTAACGCAAACCTTCCCTTTAATCGGAAACTACGGTGTTATCCCGGAAGATTTTGAAAGTGCCAGAAGCTGGGTACGCGGCTACATTGTACGTGAAATGTGCGACGGTCCTTCTAACTTCCGCTGCCAGGGTAATCTTGATGATTTTCTTAAAGCCCAGAATATCGTTGGAATCTGCGGAATCGACACCCGCGCCCTCACTAAAAAGCTCCGCGAATCCGGCGTAATGAACGGAATGATAGTGAGCGGAGAGGATTGTTCTGATGGTATTGGGCGTAATCAGGAGATTCTTATTACTGAAATTAAAAAATATAGAATCGAGGATGCAGTAAAAAGTGTCAGCCTTAAAATAAACAATACGCCTGTACAATCATTCAAAAAGCACGTAGTTCTCTTCGACTTCGGTGCCAAAGCAAACATCCAGCGGGAACTTGAAAAACGAGGCTGCAAAGTTACAGTTGTTCCATATAATACAACAGCTCAGGAAATCATCAACCTTAATCCCGACGGAATCATGCTTTCAAACGGACCGGGCGACCCTGCAGAAAACACAGGCGTAATTGCAGAAATCACAAAGCTCTGCGAATATGGTAAAATCCCGATTTTTGGAATCTGCCTTGGTCACCAGATGCTGGCACTTGCACGCGGCGCAAAAACAAGCAAACTCAAATACGGACACCGCGGCGGAAATCATCCCTGCAAGGATTTACTGACAAACCGTGTTTACATCACAAGTCAGAACCACGGCTATGCAGTTGAACCCGCAAGTCTGCCGCCACAGGCCCGCCTCAGCTTTATCAATGTAAACGACAACACCTGCGAAGGAATAGAATACACGGACATACCGGCCTTCAGCGTACAGTTCCATCCGGAAGCCTGCGGCGGTCCACACGATACAAACTTTCTTTTCGACAGATTCTTGAAGATGATGGAGGCTCCAAGTGCCACTAAATAAAGATATACACAAAGTAATGATTATCGGTTCTGGTCCGATTGTAATCGGGCAGGCAGCGGAGTTTGATTATGCAGGAAACCAGGCATGTAAGGCATTAAAGTCGCTCGGGCTTGAAGTCTGCCTTGTAAACTCTAACCCCGCAACGCTTATGACCGACAGCTACATGGCTGATGAGATTTACATGGAGCCGCTAACACTTACTACCCTGCAGCGAATCATCGAAAAAGAAAAACCAGACAGCCTGCTTTCTACTCTTGGCGGCCAGACAGGTTTAACATTAAGCATGGAGCTTGCAAAATCAGGATTCCTTGAAAGTCACAATGTTCAGCTATTGGGAGCCCGCCCTGCAACAATTGATAAAGCAGAAGACCGCCAGCTTTTTAAAAATACAATGGAAGCAATCGGCGAACCGTGCATTCCAAGTAAGGTAGTTACAACTTACGAAGATGCAGCCGCCTTTGTTCATGATGTAATCGGCTTCCCTGCAATTATCAGACCGGCATTTACTCTTGGCGGAACCGGTGGTGGAATTGTAAACAATGAACGAGAGCTTGACGAAATTGCCCACAACGGACTTCACCGCTCCCCAATCCATCAGATACTTGTTGAAAAATGTATAAGCGGCTGGAAAGAAATTGAGTTTGAAGTTATGCGTGACTCACACGCGAATGTTATTACAGTCTGTTCAATGGAAAACTTCGACCCGGTTGGTGTTCACACCGGCGACAGTATTGTAATTGCACCGGCTGTTACTCTTGCAGACAAAGAATATCAGATGCTCCGTTCTGCGGCATTAAACATAATCAGTGCACTGGAAATTGAAGGCGGCTGTAACTGTCAGTTTGCGTTAAATCCCGACACCTTTGAATATGCAGTTATTGAAGTAAATCCTCGAGTTTCACGTTCATCTGCTCTTGCAAGTAAGGCAACCGGCTACCCTATTGCAAAGGTTGCCGCCCTGATTGCAGTTGGTTTTACGCTTGATGAAATACCAAACTTTGTTACAAAAAAGACAAAGGCATGCTTTGAACCGGTGCTCGATTACGTTGTTGTAAAAATGCCGAAGTTCCCGTTTGATAAGTTTGTATATGCTGCACGAAAGCTTGGCACTCAGATGAAGGCAACCGGCGAAGTTATGGCAATAGGACAGAACTTTGAAGAAGCAATTCTTAAAGCAGTGCGCGGTGCCGAAATTGGTGTAAAGGATTTGAACCTTCCTGCATTTGAAAAAGAAACAGATGCGAAAATCCGTGAACGGGTTGCCCAGTGTACAGACCAGAGATTATTTGCAATTTATCAGGCATTAAAACGCGGACTTTTAAGTGTTGAAGAGATTCATGAAATAACAAAAATTGACGAATGGTTTTTGTGGAAGCTTGAAAAAATTGTTGCAATGGAAAAAGAAAACCAGGGAATGCTGTTCCCGCCAAAATCGTTCAAAATGGTTGATACGTGTGCCGGCGAGTTTGATGCCGAGACACCATATTTTTATTCTACAACTAACGGCGAAAACGAAGCCGAAATGTTTTTATCAGAACGACATTCTTCTTCAAAGGGAACAATCGTTGTTCTGGGCTCAGGTCCTATCCGAATTGGTCAGGGAATTGAGTTTGATTATTCTTCTGTACAGTGTATCCGCGCACTTAAAAAGCTTGGCTACGAGGTTGCAATCATCAACAACAACCCGGAAACTGTCAGCACCGATTTTGATACCGCCGACCGTCTTTACTTTGAACCGCTTACTCCGGCTGATGTAATGAATGTACTCGCTGTAGAAAAACCGATTGGCGTTGTTGTTGCCTTTGGCGGCGGAACTGCAATCAAGCTTGCAAAGTTTCTTGACAGTCAGGGAGTGCAGATTCTTGGAACAAGTGCCGATGCAATTGACCTTGCCGAAGACCGTGAACGCTTTGAAGAGCTCTGCGACAATTTAAAAATCAACCGCCCTAAAGGACAGACTGTTTTTACCGAAAGCCAGGCTCTGGAAGCAGCAGCCCGTTTGGGTTATCCTGTTCTGCTCAGACCAAGCTATGTACTCGGCGGCCAGAATATGATAATCGCCAGAAACTCTGCTGATGTAAAAGAATACATGGCAATTATTCTGCGGCAGGGAATTGAAAACCCGGTTTTGATTGATAAATACATGGAAGGCACCGAGCTTGAAATTGACTGTATCTGTGATGGTGAAGATGTCCTTATTCCGGGCATTATGGAACACGTTGAACGTACAGGTATTCACTCCGGAGATTCAATTGCAGTGTACCCGGCCTGGAGTTTTACTCCGGAAATGACACGCGTAGTTGTAGAAAAATCAAGAGCTATGGCACTCGCTCTTGGAACTAAGGGAATTGTAAACATTCAGTGGCTTTTCTACGGAGACCAGCTGAACATCATAGAAGCAAATCCGCGTTCAAGCCGAACTGTTCCATACCTGAGTAAGGTAAGCGGCATTCCAATGGTTGAGCTTGCTACCCGTGCAATGCTTGGTGAAAGAGTCCGCGATATGGGCTACGGCACCGGGCTTTATAAAGCACCGGATTATTTTGCAGTTAAGGTTCCTGTTTTCAGCTTTGAAAAGCTTATGGATGTTGACACTCACCTTGGTCCCGAAATGAAATCTACCGGTGAAGTTCTTGGAATTGCCGCTACCCGCGAAGAAGCCTTGTTTAAGGGAATGGTTGCTGCCGGTTGGAAAATGATACATCCAGAAACATGTGCAAATCCCGGAATCTTATTCTCTGTGCGTAAATCAGATTTACCTGAGCTGCCTGAGCTTGCCCGAAAGTTTCATGATCTGGGCTTTAAGCTGTACGCTACTACCGGCAATGCAGAAACAATTGAACGCAGCGGTATGACTGTAACTCATGTTGCTAAAGTTCACGAAAATTATCACGACAACGTTATGACACTTCTGGAAAGCGGAATTGTAAGCTACGTTGTTTCTACTTCTGCAAAAGGTCGAGATCCAGCTACAGAAAGTGTAAAGCTCCGCCGCCTTGCAGTTGAACACGATATTGACTGCCTTACCGCTATAGATACCGCAAATGCTCTTGCAGCCTGTCTTGCAAGCCCTTATGCACTCGAAAATGTAAGTGTAGTTGATATGAATGAATTAAGTTTTCATTAAGCAGCCTGAAATCTTGACATCTCAACGCGAAAAGCATAAAATATAATATAGTTTTTTTGAGCAAAGGCGCTCATTCGATTTAACGACTTATTGTCGCTAAGTGGAATGGGCGCCTTTTTTTTGTTCAAGCGGGTTTTTATGGCAAACGAAAAAAATGAAATCCAGGGGATTTTGGATAAAGTAAAAGATACGCACGAAGAAGAGATTTTACTTCAAACTCAGGAACTTTATAGCAAAATTGCTTCTACACAGGCAGCCTGGTATGAAAAATCAGGTTTTACCTGTCCGAAAGCTTGTGGTGAATGCTGCAGAAACTTTGAACCGGACCTTCTTGACTGTGAAGCGGTTTACATGGCTGCCTGGCTTTTGGAAAATCAACCGGAAACAGCAGAAGAGGTTGCACAAGGTAATTTCCCTTTTCCTCAAAACAAGGGCTGTCCCTTCTGGAATGAGCATACAGATTATCACTGCACTATTTATGGTGGCCGTGCTTTTATATGTAGATTTTTTGGAGCCTGTGGTTCTAAGACTAAAAATGAGAAATTGGCTTTTAAGCCCTGCAAATTTTATCCTACAGAAATTCTAGCAGCTCATAATCCGCCTCTAGCCCACAAACAGTATTCAGATGCAGAAATTATGCAGATTTTTGGAGTTCTGCCCCCGGTTACAACAGATATAATGGAAAGCGCAATTTCGCTGAATCCCGATAACCTTACAACAAAGCTTATCAGAGAGATTTTACCGGAAGAAATAAACCACTTAAAGTGGATTTGCAGTATGGCAAGTTAGTTTATCATAATAAAAAAGGAGATTTGAAGATGTCAAAGTTTATTTTCGTTACAGGTGGAGTAGTTAGCGGTCTTGGAAAAGGAATTACGGCTGCATCACTCGGGCGACTGCTCAAATGCCGCGGACTCAAAATTGCTTCTCAAAAGCTGGACCCTTATATGAACGTAGACCCTGGTACTATGAGTCCCTTCCAGCACGGTGAAGTTTTTGTTACAGATGATGGTGCCGAAACAGATCTTGACCTTGGTCACTACGAACGCTTTATTGACGAAAATCTTACAAAGTATTCAAATCTCACAAGCGGACGTGTTTACTGGAATGTTCTTAACAAGGAACGCAACGGTGACTATCTTGGCGAAACTGTTCAGATTATTCCGCACGTTACAAATGAAATAAAGGATTTTATTAAGAAAAATGCCGAAGTAAGCGGTGCTGATGTAAGTATTGTAGAAATTGGCGGTACAATTGGCGATATTGAAAGTCAGCCTTTTCTTGAAGCAATCCGTCAGCTTGCCCTTGATGTTGGTCGCCGCAACTGTCTTTTTATTCATGTTTGCCTTGTACCCTATATTTCCGGTTCCGATGAGTTTAAATCAAAACCAACTCAGCATTCCGTAAAGGAGCTTATGGCTGTTGGTATTCATCCTGATATTATTGTTGCCCGCTGCGATAAAGAAATCCCTGTTGATATCCGCAATAAAATCAGTCTCTTCTGTAATGTAAGCGAAGACTGTGTAATCAACAACACAACCTGCCGCAGCCTTTATGAAGTTCCACTTATGCTTCATGCACAGGATATGGATGGAGTTGTCTGCCGTGACCTTGGACTTGAGAGCCAAATTGATTCTAAAGCCCTTAATGCCTGGTCACAGATGGTAGAAAAAATCCATGCACGAAAGGATGAAGTCCAGGTTGCACTTGTAGGTAAATATACAAAGCTCCACGATTCATATTTGAGTATTGTTGAATCATTGAATCACGCAAGCTTTGTTACAGGAAAGAATATTAAAATCAAGTGGGTTGATTCAGATACAGTAACTGATGAAACTGCACCTGAAATCTTTGCTGACTGCGCCGGAATTATTCTGCCGGGGGGATTCGGTCACCGCGGTATTGAAGGAATGATTTGTTCCTGCCGTTATGCAAGAACACACACGCTTCCATATTTTGGAATCTGTCTTGGAATGCAGATTGCAGTTATTGAGTTTGCCCGAAGTGTTCTTGGATATGCAGATGCCAACTCCCGTGAGTTTGATGAAACTTGCGAACATCCTGTAATTGATTTGATGAAGGACCAGCGCGGTGTAATTATGGGCGGAACAATGAGACTTGGAAGCTATCCATGCAAGGTTACTCCGGGAACAATGTTAGAGAAAGCTTACGGCAAGAATCTTATAGAAGAGCGTCACCGCCACCGCTACGAGTTCAACAATGATTACCGCGAACAGATGACAGCAGCAGGTCTTACAATAAGCGGAATGTCACCAGATGGCACTCTTGTTGAAGCAGTTGAAATTGAAGGACAGTTCCATGTAGGAGTTCAGTTCCATCCTGAGTTTAAGAGCCGTCCTAATAATGCAGGTCCACTTTTTGTTGAGTTCTTGCGGGCATGTGAAAAGTAAGTTATATTTTAGATGAGGTTTTTATGTATACAAAAAGCGAAGTTTTAGATTTTGTAGAGGAAGAGGATGTTAAGTTTATCCGACTTGCTTTCTTTGATATAACCGGTAAACAGAAAAATATTTCTATCATGCCCGGAGAATTGAATCGTGCCTTTGAAGATGGAATCCCTTTTGATGCTTCTGCCGTATTTGGTTTTGAAAATCCTGAAAAATCAGATTTAATTCTTTTCCCGGATCCTTCTACTCTTGCAATAATTCCATGGAGACCGGCAACAGGTAAGGTTGTCCGAATGTTCTGCAATATTTTAAATCCGGATGGAACACCATATCAGAAGGACAGCCGCACAATTTTACAGAATGCGTGCCAGCGCCTTAAAGAAGAATGCGGAATAGAAATGATGGTTGGAACCGAAGTTGAGTTCTATCTTTTCAAGCTTGATGAAAAAGGCGAACCTACAAATGAAACCTTTGACCGTGCCGGCTATATGGATATTGCTCCTGAAGACCACGGTGAAAACATCAGACGTGAAATCTGTTTTACACTTGAACAGATGGGCATTATGCCGGAAGCAAGTCACCACGAAGAAGGTCCGGGCCAGAATGAAATTGACTTCCACTATTCCGATGCACTTACCGCAGCAGATAATGTTGCAACCTTCAAATGGATTGTAAATACAAAAGCTGCAAGCAACGGTTTGTATGCTGACTTTTCTCCAAAACCAATTGCCTGCAAGCCGGGCAACGGTATGCACATTAACATTTCGTACCGCAGCATAAAAAAAGGTGCAGCTGCTTCTAATCCTGATGATTCACAGGAGCTCCTGCCATATATTCTTGGCGGTATTCTTAAGCATATAGAAGAAATTACATATTTCTTAAATCCTGCAGAAAACTCCTACAACAGACTTGGAGCAAGCAAGGCACCGGAATACATTTCCTGGGGAAATCACAACCGCTCGGCACTGATTCGTGTTCCTTCAAATAAAGATGGAAAACGTCTTGAGCTGCGTTCACCGGATCCTCTCTGTAATCCATACATTGCGCTTACACTTATAATTCATGCTGCAATCGAAGGAATTAAAAACAAGATTGAACCGCCTGCTCCAATTGAAGCAAACCTGTTCGATGAAGAAGTTGCAAAGCAGTTTACACTTACAACTCTTCCAAAATCACTCAGTGGGGCCCGAAAGCTTGCTGAACAAAGTGAGTTTGTAAAATCTGTTTTAGGAGCAGTGCTATAATAAATGGAAGCAGACAGTCACAGCATTTTGCTGGTTTCTCGCGACAGTAAAATAATTTCTCAAATGTCGGTATTTCTTGTACCACCGTTGTTCGAGTTAACTACAACAAGTGACTTTAACGAAGCACGCCGTCTTGCAGCAGAAAGAACCTTCAATATAATCATTGCAGATTCAGGTGATGGCTTTGATACAGACTTTGCGATTAATGTTGCAGATTCTTATTCAACCGTGCTGCTCTTAGTTCCAAACGAACATTTTGACGAAATCTCTTACAGGGTAGAAGGTTATGGTATCCTTACAATTACAAAACCTTTTGAGCCCTTCTATTTTTACAACATGATAAAGATTGCAATTGCAGTTCAGTACAAGGTGCAGATTCTTTCCAGCCAGACAACAAAGCTTAAAGTTAAGATGGAAGAAATCAAGCTTGTAAACCGCGCTAAAATGCTTTTAATTTCAAACCTTAATATGAGTGAATCAGAGGCCCATCACTATCTTGAAAAAGAAGCAATGGACCGCGGATTAAAGCGAACAGCAGTTGCCGAAGAAATCTTAAAAACTTACGGATAATTAAACAGGATATTCACCGCAGAAGCAGCCTTTACAGAATCCGCAGGAAGCTTTATCTCCACACATTTCAAGAGCCTCAAGCATTCCTTCAAGAGAAATAAAAGCAAGTGAATCTGCTCCAATTTCTTTGCGGATTTCTTCAAGTTCATGCGTACTTGATATTAATTCTCCCTTACTTGGTGTATCTATTCCTAAATGACATGGGAACTTAACCGGTGGCGAGCTTACACGGAAATGAACTTCCTTTGCTCCTGCCCTTCTTAAAATCTGAACAAGGCGACGGCTTGTAGTTCCACGGACGATTGAATCATCAATTACAACAACACGTTTATTGCGTAAATCATTTGCTATTGCGTTGAGCTTTACAAAAACCATTGCTTCGCGTTCCGCCTGAGTTGGTGCAATAAATGTTCGTCCAATATATTTATTTTTTACGATTCCCGTTACATAAGGAATACCGCTTGCGCGTGCATAACCTATTGCCGCTCCAATGCCACTGTCTGGCACTCCAATTACAACGTCAGCTGCAATCTTACTTTCGCGGGCTAAAACCTCACCCATTCTGTAGCGTGCTTCCTGAACCGGGATTCCATCAATTTCGCTGTCCGGGCGTGCAAAATAAACATACTCAAAAATGCAGGTCTGTTTTTTTATTTCCGCATAGCTTACAGAACGAAGTCCGTCTTTATCTATAAAAACAATTTCACCTGGAGCAATATCACGGATAATTGTTCCGTTAACAGCATCGATTGCACAGGATTCAGAAGCTAAAATATAGCCGTTATTTATTTTTCCTATACAAAGTGGTCTGATTCCATTCGGGTCACGAATTGCAATAAGGCTGTTCTGAGTCATAATGCAAAGTGCAAAGGAACCTTTTATCTGACGGGCGGTTTCAACTATTGCTTCTTCAAAAAGCTTTTTGTTTTCCGCATAATTCTCATTCAAGCTGTGACCGGGCTTTCCACCCTTTTCTATAAACTCACGGACAATCAGTTTTAAAATAACTTCACTATCGCTTGAAGAACTGAACGTACTGCCTGAATCTTCCAGTAGAGAACGAAGCTCTGTATGATTTACAAGCTGCCCGTTATGAGCAAGTGCAATTGAACCAAACTTATAAGTGTTTAAAAACGGCTGGGCATTTTCGATTGTTCTACCGCCGGCAGTTGCATAACGCACATGACCAACTGCAATACTTCCTTTGAGCTGTTCCAGATGTTCTTTTTTAAAAACATCGCTTACAAGACCCATGCCTTTATGCAGGTTTATTTTTCCGTCAGTGTTTCCATCAGCGGCTTTAAGGGTTGTATCGCTTACTGCAATGCCTGCACTTTCCTGGCCGCGATGCTGTAAGGCAACAAGTCCATAATAAGTTAAAGTTGCAGCATTATCTGCACCGTAAATACCGACAACGCCACATTCATCACGAAAGCCCATTTTTTACTTTGCTCCATTCAATAAAAATGAATCAATCTGTCTGGCACATTCACGACCTTCTGTAATTGCCCATACAACAAGTGACTGTCCGCGATGCATATCTCCGGCTGTAAATACTTTTGGAACGCTTGTAGCATAACCGTTCGGGCTTGCACTTTCAGGGGTTTCATTACCAATGGAAGAAACTGTTCCGCGAGGACCAAGTTCTGTACCGAAAGCCTGTGCTGTATATTCTTCGCAGCCAACAAAACCGGCGGCAACTAAAAGTAAGTCACATGGAATTGTTTTTTCAGTTCCTTCACGTTCAACAAGCTGACGTTTTCCGTCTATCATTTTGAACTCAACCTCTACTGTCCGGACAGCAGTCAGATGTCCATTTTCGCTGAATACTTCTTTAACAGTTGTTTCATAAACACGTGGATCGTGGCCAAACTTGGCAATACTTTCTTCTGCACCGTAATCAACCTTTAAGGTTTTAGGCCACTGCGGCCACGGATTATTTGCGGCACGTTCAATAGGAGGACAAGGCATCATTTCTATCTGAGTAACACTTGAAGCACCAAGGCGAATTGCAGAACCGCAGCAGTCGTTTCCTGTGTCACCGCCACCAACAATCACTACATTTTTACCGGCAACTTCAATCCCGTATTTTTCAACAAGGCTTGCGGCAATCTGTTCGTTAGTTGTAACTACACCGATTTTTTCCAGAGCTTCGTTAGTCTGAACTACACACTTTGTTACAGCTTTAAGAAAATCAACGGCAAACATAACTTCTTTAAGTCCATCTATTCCTTTTGCTGTAAGTGCCCTGGCTTTTTTTGCACCGCAACATAAAGCAATTGCATCATAATCAGAAAGAAGCTTATCAGCAGCAACTCCATGTCCAACATCAGCATTAAAAATAAACTCAACGCCTTCTGCTTTCATAAGATCTACACGTCGCTCTATGATTTTTTTGTCGAGCTTCATGTTAGGAATACCATACATCAAAAGTCCGCCGGCTTTATCTTCACGTTCAAAGACTGTAACACTATGTCCGCGGCGATTAAGCCAGTCTGCAACAGCAAGTCCGCTTGGACCGGAACCTACAACAGCAACTTTTTTACCGCTGCGGTGTGCAGGAATCTGAGGCTTCATATAACCGGTTTCAAATGCTTTTTCTATTATATAAAGCTCGTTATCGTGAACTGTTACAGCGCCTTCGCCGACAACAGGGCTTCCACAGTTGCAGGCTTTTTCACAGAGAGCCGGACACACACGACCGGTGAACTCAGGGAAGCTTGAAGTTTTCAAAAGTCTCCAGGCTGCCATATCAAACTGACCGTTATAAAGTGCATCGTTCCATTCAGGAATATAATTGTGGAGCGGGCAGCCGGTAACCATTCCGGCAAGCTTGATTGCACTCTGACACATTGGAACACCGCAGTTCATACAACGCGCTGCCTGTTCACGACGGGCGGCTTCATCAAGCTTTGGATGAAACTCCTTAAAGTTTTTTATTCGTTCCAGCGGCGGAACATTTCCATTTTCAATTCGACTATATTTCATAAATCCTGTTGGCTGACCCATTTTGTGCGCCTCCTGAGTTTCTTTTTTTTATGCACTGCATTTCTTAAAAGCAGCAAGCACGGCTTCATCGTGTTCTATACCAGCTTTTTCCTGAGCCGCTATTTCTGTTTTAATTTTTAGATAATCGTTCGGGATTATTTTTTTGAAGCAGGTTTTATAGTAGTCCCAATCCGTTAGTATTGCCTTACCACGTTCGCTGCCAGTTTCTGCCACATGCTGTTCAATAAGTGAATGGAGAGTTGCTTCATCTGTTGTATCCTGTAATGTTGTTACTTCATCATCAAGAGCATACATTTTTACAAGCTCGTGGTTCATACGTTTATACAAATCATGATTTTCATCAAGAACATAGGCAATACCACCGCTCATACCGGCACACAGGTTTTTGCCTGTTCCACCAAGAATTACAGCAGTTCCACCAGTCATATATTCAAGACCATGGTCACCGCAGCCTTCGGCTACAACTGTTGCACCGGAGTTTCGTACACAGAAGCGTTCACCGGCAACACCGTTTATAAAGGCAGTTCCGCTTGTTGCACCAAACAAGGCAACATTTCCAACGATTATATTACTGTCGGCTTTTCCTTCAAAGCTTGCCGGTTTTTTAATAACAAGCTTTCCTCCGCTCAAGCCCTTTCCAAATGCATCGTTTGCATCGCCGGTAAGACGTAAAGTAAGACCGCGTGGAATAAAGGCACCAAAGCTCTGACCTGCACCACCTGTGAAGTTTACAGTATAAGAATCGTCAGCTAATGTGTTGCCGTATTTCTTCTGGATTTCACTTCCAAGAATTGTTCCAACAGTTCGGTCTGTTGATTGAATACCAATTGCAGCACCGGGGGCGATACGGGGGTGTCCCCCGTTAGAAGGGGTAGGTTGCAACGTAGTGCAACCGAGGGATTTTTTATCGTTCAAACCAGAAAAAATAGTCCACTGGACTGTTTTTTCTGGTTTGTTCGAGTCTATAATTTCCCCTCCTAAAACTTCTGGAATCAGAGTTCTTAAATCGATTGTCTTTTCCAGCTTAAAGTCAAACAGAGAGCGGTCTTTCTTCCACTCACTATCTTCTGCAACACCTGCAAGAACTCTGCTCATATCTACAAGACCGGCCCGTTTAAATCCCTGCTTATCTTTGAGCTTGAGTAAATCTGTTCTACCACACATTTCTTCTACGCTATGAACACCAAGCTTTGCCATTATTTCGCGCATTTCCTGTGCAATAAACTTCATAAAGTTTTCTACATATTCAGGCTTTCCAGGGAACTTAGCACGAAGCTTTTCGTTTTGTGTTGCAACTCCAAAAGGACAGGTGTCGAGCTGGCAGACACGCATCATTGAACAGCCCATTGAAATAAGAGGAGCTGTAGCAAATCCAAACTCTTCTGCACCGAGCAAAGCTGCAATTGCAACATCACGGCCGCTCATAAGCTTTCCATCTGTTTCAAGAACAACACGACCACGCAAGCCGTTCTGAATCAAAGTCTGGTGAGTCTCAGCTAACCCGAGCTCCCAAGGTAAGCCCGCATGATGAATTGAACTTATAGGAGCTGCACCAGTTCCGCCATCGTGACCTGAAATCAAAATTACCTGAGCACCGGCTTTTGCAACACCGGCAGCAATTGTACCAACGCCTGCTTCACTTACAAGCTTTACACTTATTCGTGCAGCACGGTTTGCATTTTTCAAATCGTAGATAAGCTGAGCAAGATCTTCAATTGAATAAATATCGTGATGAGGTGGAGGTGAAATCAAAGCAACACCAGGAGTTGCATAACGTGTTTTTGCAATCCATGGATAAACCTTTTTACCTGGCAGGTGTCCGCCTTCACCTGGCTTTGCACCCTGAGCCATTTTAATCTGAATCTCGTTTGCACTGAGAAGATATTCTTCCGTTACACCAAAACGTCCACTTGCAACCTGTTTGATTGCACTGTTATATTCTGTTCCAAGTCGTTCAGGTTTTTCTCCACCTTCTCCACTGTTTGATTTTCCGTGAAGATGATTCATTGCGGCAGCCATACATTTGTGGGCTTCTTCGCTGATTGAACCATAAGACATGGCACCTGTTTTAAAACGCTGAACAATAGATTCAACACTTTCGACCTGCTCAATCGGGATTCCGCCGTCTTTAGCAAAATCAAAATCAAGCATTGCTCGTAAAGTGTGTGGATGCTCGTTAGAATCAACTAACGCGGTGTATTCCTTAAAGCGGGCATAATCACCATTACGGGTTGCTTCCTGAAGTGCAACAATTGTTTCTGGATTATAAAGATGACTTTCTGCCTGAGGTCCGCGACGGAACTTATGTTTTCCAAAAGAATCAAGATGTGTATTTACTGTAAGACCTGCAGGATCAAAGCCCTGGTCGTGATGATAGCGGACATCTTCTTCAATTTCTTTTAGTCCGATTCCACCAACACGGCTGACTGTATTTGTAAAATATTTTTCTGTAACATCGGCAGCAATTCCAACTGCTTCAAAAATCTGGGCACTCTGGTAAGACTGTATTGTGGAGATACCCATCTTTGCGGCAATTTTTACAATACCGTTTATTACAGCCTTATTGTAATCGTCAATTGCTGTGTGATAATCCTTATCCAGAAGCTTCTGGTCAATAAGTTCGGCAATTGCTTCGTGTGCAAGATATGGATTGATTGCACGGGCACCGTAACCAAGACACATTGCAGCCTGATGAACATCGCGGACTTCTGCAGTTTCAAGAATGATAGAAACAGCGGTACGTTTTTTTGTTCTGATTAAATGCTGTTCGACGGCACTAACAGCAAGAATTGCAGGAATGGCAGCGTGAGTTTTGTCTACACCGCGGTCGCTTAGGATGATGATGTTGTAGCCTTCAGTATAAGCTGCATCAATTTGTGCAAAGAGATTATCAATTGCTGCTTCCAGATTTGTTTCAAATAAAATGCTGATTGTTTTTGCTTTTAATCCGGGCTGATTGAGTGCGGCAATTTTTATAAGGTCTGTTCCTGTTAAGATTGGATTATTGATTTCGAGAACGCGGCAGTTTTTAGCAGCCGGTTCAAGAAGGTTTCCATCCTTACCAACATAAACAGTTGTGTCTGTAACAATTTTTTCGCGCAGGCTGTCAATCGGAGGATTTGTAACCTGAGCAAAAAGCTGTTTGAAATAACTGAAAAGGCTTGGATGCTTTTCGCTCATTACGGCAAGAGGAGTATCAACACCCATACTTGCGGTTGGCTCTACACCATTGCGTGCCATTGGAAGAATCATTTCATTTACATCTTCGTAATTCCAGCCAAAAGCACGGTACATAATGTCGCGTTCATCCTGTGTAAATACAGGGATTTTTTTATTCGGAATCTTAAGGTCTGCAAGATGAATAAGATTCATATCAAGCCATTCGCCATAAGGATAAGCGGCGGCATACTGAGCTTTACATTCTTCATCTGAAATTATTTTTTTCTGAACTGTATCAACAAGTAAAATGCGGCCAGGCTGCAGACGGGATTTTATTTTTATATTTTCTTCAGGAATATCAAGAACTCCAACTTCGGAGCTGAGAATGAGCATGTTATCTTTTGTGATGTAGTAGCGGCTTGGTCTGAGTCCGTTTCGATCGAGTGTTGCACCAAGAAGGTCACCATCACTGAAAAGAATTGCAGCTGGTCCGTCCCAGCTTTCCATCATAGTTGCCCAGTAATGATAGAAATCTTTTTTATTCTGAGCCATGTTGCTGTCATGCTTCCACGGTTCAGGAATACACATCATAACTGCGAGTGGAAGAGGAACTCCGTTCATCAAAAGGAACTCAAGCGTATTATCGAGCATTGCTGAATCAGAACCGGTTGTATCAACTGCAGGAAGAACCTTCTGCATCTGTTCTTTGTTAAGTTTGGTAGAACTAACAGTTTCTTCACGGGCAAGCATACGGTCAACGTTTCCTCGGATTGTATTGATTTCGCCGTTATGTGCAATAAAGCGGTTTGGATGGGCACGCTGCCAGCTAGGCTGAGTATTTGTAGAAAAGCGTGAATGAACAATTGCAAGACTTGAAACATATTCATCAGACTGTAAATCGCTGTAGAAGGTACGGAGCTCGTGAACAAGGAACATTCCTTTGTAAACTATTGTACGGCTGCTCAAAGAACAGACATAAGTTTTTGCACTGTGTGTATTGCAGGCTTTTTCGAACTCTCGTCGTAATACATATAACTTTCTGTCAAAGTCCAGTCCTTTTTCGCAGGCTGCCGGACGTTCAATAAAACACTGCCAGATTTGAGGCATACAATCACGTGCTTTTTTACCAAGAACATCGGCATTTACAGGAACCTTACGCCAGCCAAGAAGCTTAAGTTTTTCTGAATCACAACATTTCTCAAATCGTGCTTTTTCTGCTTCATAAGACACTGCAGGGAAGAAAAACATTCCTATACCATAATCACGCTCATCACCAAGCTTTTTACAAACCTCACCTTTAGAACTTACAATCTCACCACGCGCAGCTGCTCCCTTAAAAAAATCGTGGCTTATTTGAATCAGAATACCAACGCCATCACCTGTTTCACCGCTTGCATCTTTTCCTGCACGGTGTTCAAGTTTTTCTACTATGCTCAAAGCGTTATCAACAATTTTGTGAGTTTTCGTTCCGTCAATATTTACAACCGCACCGATACCGCAATTGTCATGTTCAAAGCCTGGCTCATACAATGTTTTCATGTTCAGCTCCAAAAAAAGCAAAGAAACCGCGCACACAGAAAAACAGCGAACTGCATGCACGGCCCCTTTGCCGAATTTGAGAAATTTAAAAACAAAAAGGTCGTAGACATAATTTCGTTAACTGAAACTATATCTACGACCTCTTTGCCGTATTTAATTAATAGTACAAAAATTAAGTGGAACTGTCAATAGTAACAACAATAACGTAACAAAAATCAATTATATAACTTATTCACAAAAAAAATAGCTTCCAGTCGAGTAACGTCTTTCAAAACCGCACGCTCGCGTGCTACACGCTGATGTTGCCTTGTAATTATATACGTTTGCCGCTAAAGCGGCAGCACATCAGAGTGTTTTTGAAAGCCGTTCCTCTCCCTCTCGCTATTTTTTTAATCACCTTATTTGAATTGATTTTTGCACCTTAATCCCCTACTTTCCTAATAACATGCTACCTTAATGGCCGCGGGCTTTCCAGGCGGGGTACCATTTTTGGAACCAGATGGTGAAAAGGCCCATAAGGAGGGGGATTATATTGTTTATGATGATTAACGAATTGCCAAGGCCATGGCGGCGGAGGAAGAAGGTCCAGATTGCGGTAAGAATATAAAGGATTCCCCAGGCGGCGGCGAGGATGTAATTAGTTTTCATAAACAGAGGATTTCGAAGGGCTTTTTCGGCGCCGTAATCATATTTGACGTAAGTTGAACAGAGAGGTTCTTTTACGATGCAGGAACCAAGCCACAAAAGTCCGAACAGAAGGTAGCCAAGGTTTGTAGGCAAGTCTCCACTGGCGCTGATGTTTGCAAAAACTGAAAGTCCTGCAACTGCAATCATGGAAAGGCGATCCCAGATAACGAATCTGCATTTTCCCATAATAAGTGGAAGGGCGGCTACAACACCAAGAGTTATGAGTGAGCCAATTACAGGATTTATTGCAACTGCAATCCAGAAGGTAATCCACGGAATGAGCATTGTAGTCATGGAAGGTTTCTTTAAGCTGCCTGAAGCATTTTGTGAACCAGCTGCACCACCCGAACCGTTTGCCGAGCCAGCTTCAGTGCCATCACTTCCAGTTGCAACGCTTCCAAAAAACTTATTCCAGTTCATCATAAGGGAAAAATCACCGGTTACCGTATAAAGTTGTTTTCCAAGAGCTTCTGCACCTTCCATTTCTCCACGGGAGATTGCAACCCAAACTTCAAACGGCGTGTTAATGGTTGTTGTTACCGCAGAACTAAGCTTTTCAGCAGCATCCTTCTCAGCCTCTGAGCCAGCCGCAAAAACCCTGCATCCATCCTTTTCAAGCAGAATCTTATAGGAAGTGCCCAAATCAGTATAATTCATTTCAAGCACACGGACTTTTCCATCATACGCATTTTTATTGTAGAGAGCTGCCATCTGCTTTGTAAAGGAAAAATCTTCTGAATCTTTTTCGCCGGTTTCTCTGCTTACACCCCAGCTGGCATCTGCCATTTTTTCAAAAACATCTTTTGGATAAAGAAGAGTCTGGAGATTTTCATTTGTTGCGGCACTAATTCCACCGTTCACAAACTCAGAGCCGGCATTTTTTACAAATCCAAGATATTCATCAGTACGGGAAGAAAGCTCCTTTACTCTGAACAGCTCGCCCTGGCCACAGAAAATACTTGTATAGTTTCCTTTGCCGACAAAATGATCGAACATTTTTGTAACGCTGTCGTAATTATCCTTTGCAGAATAAAAACCGCAGGTAGAAACAAGCACATGCTTTGTAGCACTTGTATCATAACGGGCATCGTGACTGCCACTGCCATAACCGTCTTCACGAGTACTCATAAATGGAAGGCTCATTGGAAGCTGCCGGTCAATCAGATTTTTTAAAAGCCCCGGAACATTAAAATAATAAAGTGGGAAACTCCACACAATAAGGTCGGCGTTGATTTCTTTTTCAATAACGCTCTGCATATCATCTTTTATGCAGCATTTTCCAGGTGTTGCCTTCCAGCAGGCAAAACAGCCACGGCACGGCCCAATCTTCATAGAAGACAGATGAAGTTCATCAACCGTAACTTCTTCATTTTTTCCAGCTTCTGATTTTACACCTTCAATAAAACTGTTCGCAAGTCTGAGCGAATTACTAGCCTTCCCTTTAGGGCTTCCATTAATAAGCAAAATCTTCATTTTTAAATCTCCAGCAATCAAAATATTCCCGCATAATTGAGTGCTTTAATTATGACACATTTTTTTCAAGAAATAAACCTCTTGATTGAGGAGAAAAATGAATTGAATTGTTCAGCTTACCTTAGTAGATTTAGTATGCTTTAGTATGCCTTGTCGTGAACTCCGGCAATTGCGCGTCCGCTAGGCTCGTCCATGTTCTTCCAGGCGGCATCCCATTCAAGAGCTTTTGCAGTTGAGCAGGCAACTCCAGCTTCGTGTGGAACAACTCTGGCAGCACTGTCGCTTGGGAAAAGACGGCTGTAGATTTCGCGGTAATAGTATTCCTCTTTTGTTTTTGGAGGATTTACCGGGAAGCGGTTTTCACGGCGGGCAAACTCTGCATCGCTCACTTTTTCTTCTGTCATCTTTTTGAGAGTGTCAATCCAGCTGTAACCAACACCATCACTGAACTGCTCTTTCTGACGCCAGCAGATTGATTCTGGAAGCATGTCTTCAAATGCTTTTCGCAGAATCCATTTTTCCATACGCTGCTTACCGTCACCCAAACGGATATTCATTTTATCAGTAGGATTTAAGCCCATTGCAACATCAATAAAATCTTTATCAAGGAAAGGAACACGACCTTCTACACCCCAGGCCATAAGAGACTTGTTTGCACGCAGACAGTCATAAAGATGAAGCTTGCTCATTTTTCTTACAAGCTCTTCGTGGAACTCCTGTGCACTCGGTGCTTTGTGGAAGTACAGGTAACCGCCAAAAAGCTCGTCGCTGCCTTCGCCGCTGAGAACCATTTTGATTCCCATAGATTTTATTACGCGTGCAAGAAGATACATTGGGGTGCTGGCACGAACAGTTGTTATATCATAAGTTTCAATATGATAAATTACATCAGGCAGGGCATCCAGGGCTTCCTGAATTGTAAAGTGAACTTCGTGATGAACTGTACCGATGTAGTCAGCAGCTTTTTTTGCAGCAATCAAATCTGGAGAACCTTCCAGGCCAACTGCAAAGGAATGGAGCTGTGGCCACCAGGCGGCTTCACGGCTGTCGGTTTCTACACGCTTTTTGCTGTACTTTTGTGTAACGGCAGCAATGATTGAAGAATCAAGTCCTCCACTCAAAAGAACACCGTAAGGAACATCACTCATAAGCTGTGATTTTACGGCAGCTTCAAGTCCGTTTCGAACTTTTTCTATTACACTCGGATTGATTACTTCGCCTTTTTCATCTGTTGCACGTGGAGCAGCTTTAACTGCATCATAAGATTCCCAGTCGCGTTTGTACCAGCGGTCAACCTTTCCATCCTTACTCCACAAATAACTTCCGTTAGGGAACTCTTCTATTGTAACACAGTCTCCTTCAAGTGCCTTGAGCTCACTTGCAACATAATAACGTCCGGATTTATCCCAACCCTGATAAAGTGGAATTACACCAATTTCATCGCGGCCAATAAGATAAGCATCGCGTTCTGAATCGTAAAGTGCAAATGCAAAAATACCGGAAAGCTTTTCTATCATTTCTGCAAAGCTGCCACCTTCTGCAAGACATTTTTTATAAAGCGGAATTATAACTTCGCAGTCGCTCTGTGTGCGGAAGTTGTAAGTTCCGGCAAACTCAGCCCTTATTGCTTTGTGATTATAGATTTCGCCGTTTACTGCAAGAATAATTTTTTCGTCATCGCTGACTAAAGGCTGTTTACCTGAAAGAGGGTCAACAATTGCAAGTCGTTCGTGACTTAAGATTGCATTTTCACCCGTATAAACACCGCTCCAATCCGGTCCACGGTGACGGATTCTTTTACTCATTTCCAGAACCTGAGCCCGCAGCTCTTCCTTCAATCCTTCTGCAATTGGCTGACTGCCACTATTTAAGTCGAATGCTCCAACAAAACCACACATAACGTGCCTCCTGAAAAAAAAGAGGTCGTAGATACAACCCCTGTACGGAAACCGCACAAGAATAATATCTACGACCTCTTTGCCGTTAAAATATTTATACTTCAAATGATGTGAAAAAGTCAATAGCGAAGGCTGCGAAGGCAATTGCTTTATGACAGCTAATAGTTCATTCAGCCTTCGCAGTCTTCGCTTGCAGTTTTATAAATAAAACTGCACATTCTTTTTAGTGGTCTTTTTATAAAAAGTGTATTATCATTAATCCATTATGGCAAATTTAACAATCAGATTTTATTCAAACTCATTAAGTCGTTATACATCTTTTCAAATGTTCATTCCAAATGATTATAGAGATGCATTCCCTCCAAAAGAAGATGATAAATACATCAAACGCGGCATGAAAACGCTTTTTCTTCTGCACGGCTACACCGGCGATGCAGGAAACTGGGTACCGGAATATATTTCCTACAAATATAATTTTGCGGTAGTCTGCCCGAATGGCGAAAACTCTTTCTGGGTTGATGGAGAGTCAAGCACAAGTAAATATGCTACTCTTGTTGGCGAAGAAATTGTTGGTTACGTAAGGAAAACCTTTAATCTTGCAAAATCTGCCGATGACACCTACATTATGGGTATGTCTATGGGTGGCTTTGGTGCACTTTACCTTGCATTAAAATATCCTGAAACATTTGGAAAAACTGCACCTCTTTCTTCTGCTCTTATTCTGCATGGAGTTGCCGAAATGAAGCCTGGTGAAGGTAACGATGTTGCAAACTATGCCTATTATGCCCAGTGCTTTGGCGATACTACAAAAGTGCTTGAAAGCGACAGAAACCCTGAAGTTCTTGTTAAAAAGCTGCAGGCTGAAGGAAAAAAACTGCCGGAAATCTTTATGGCCTGCGGTACAGAAGATTTTCTTCTGGAGCAGAACCGTCAGTTCCACAAGTTCCTGGAAGATAACGGCGTAAAGCATACATACATTGAAAGCAAAGGCACCCACGATATGGTTTTCTGGGGCGAATATGCCGTGAAGTTCTCTGATATGATGTTCGGCTAGAGGCGTTCGGCCGGTCGGCGTAATTCTGGATGTTTATCGTAGAATTGTTTTTTGTCTTCGTACATTTTTCCATCAGCAATTTTCATTGCATTATGGATATTGTTGCAGTCTTCATCAAAATAAACACCCGTTGCAAACCGCACATTTTCTGTAGCATCGGCTTTTTCCTTAATTTCCTTTGCCTTTTCTATAAGATACGCTTCTGTTGTATCGCGCACAAGAACCATAAACTCATCACCACCGGCACGGAAAATCTCTGCGTCGGGGAAAGAGTCTTTAAGGATTCTTGCAGCATTTTTCAGCAGTACATCACCGGCTGAATGACCGTTATTATCATTTACTTTTTTAAGACCGTTCAAATCAGCAAAAATAACACCAATATTCTTTCGGTTAGGATTTGTATCCAGACTGAGCTGGTTTACACGGTCGTTCATTTCATTACGGTTATAAACACCAGTAAGCATATCCATTGTACTGACAATACGCAGACGGTCAAAAAGCTGGTAATTCGAAATCTCGGAAGCAAGAAAATAAGAAACAAGCTCAAGAGTTTCCTTTAAGTGGACTGAATCTTCCGTGTTATAATTAGAAAACCAGATATAACCCAAAAGCTCGCAGCCAGACATCAAAGGGAAAAGAAGAAGACTGTTTATATCTGCTTCCCTCAGCGATTCATACCATTCCGGATTACGCTCACGTACAAAATCCATATCTTTTTCGTTTTTGATGATGAGGCAGTTACTTCCGCCAATGCATTTTCCCCAGGTTTCTACAAGTTTGTAAAAATCATCATTTACCCAGTTTTCCTTGTACAACGATTCATCATCCGGATTTTTCAAGGCTTCGCACAAAATTGAAGATTTACTTGTAAAAAAGTCTATCATAAGAATGCAGCCGTATTTTGCATCACATATTTCGCGGATATCTTTGAGCACATCGCCCATAGACTTCTGAAAATCATTTGTACCACGAAGCTTTAAGCAGGTATTTAACACAACAGAAGCAGTTTCGTAAGAAATGCTGGACATTTTCTGGGTATCAGGCTCATGAGCAAACTCCTGCGTATACGTACAGTAGGCAATATGTTCGTCTCCGGCATCAATCGGGAGCATAAAAATATCAAACCAGAAATCAAAACGCTCCGGGTGAACGTAAGAGTGCATTGGTTCTTTCAAAACGGCACAACGGTAGCAGAAATTCTCAAAATTCAAATCTTTAGGCAAATAATACTGGTAATCGCTGTCTGGAATAAATTTGTTGGTAAGCATTTTCGGAGCATCGGGAGATTCGCGCTCAATTGAGTCAATATAAGCCTTATTACCGGCAACAATCTTAATTGCGCCATAAGATCCGTCATCACGTATTTCTACAGAGATAACACAAGTCATAGATTTAAAACCGTCTACAAACTTCTGAAAATCCATACTCAACTCTTGCCAAATCCTTATTGGAAAAGCACTCTCTCAAAAAAATATTTTGATATGTAATAATTTTAACATAGGTTTTACAATTTGTAAAAGTGGAAATTCGAATCTTTGCAAATCAGAGTTTTCCGTGTTATATTTTTTATATGGAGGAAATAAAATGAAAATCGGTAAAGGGAAAATTGTACTTGCAGTGCTTGTGGTGCTTTTGATTGTAACTGGAGTAAGGAACATCAAGCAGAAAAAGGCAAATAATGAAAAAATCCTTAAGCAGGTAACTGTTGTTAGTGATGGAAAAATTAAAGCTGAAAATGAAGGAAAGCTTGTTCTTGTAACAGGTGAAATTGATTATGAAAATCCGATTGATTTTGACGAGCTTGATTATACCCTCAATACATTCAAAATCAAAAGAACTGTAAAGGATTTTGTTTCATTCGAAAAGGATGGACAAACTCACTATGAATGGCAGGAGCGAACAGAGGCAAAACACAATGTTTACCGCCCGCTGGATTTGCTCTATACAATGGAAGAAAGTGAAACTCCAACTGTAGGCGAGTTCACACTTGATGATTACGGTTTGGGACTTGTTCGAACAAACAGCTCATACAGCGACAATGAAACAATCTACGGTCTGGCCTGGAATGGTCTTGAATATACAAATCCGAACCGCGATGAAGAAGAAGTTGGAGATGTTTCGGTAACTTACGAGTATTTTGATGTAGATAAATGTGAGTACCTTACTATTCTTGCTAAGCAGAAAGGCAACTCTTTTGAACCTTACAAGCTGGGTAAAACTCAAATCTACAGCATTTACGAAGGCAAGGTTGATTCTACAGACATGCTTAAAGACAAGCTTGATATAGAAGTTAAACAGAGCAAACGCGGTAGAATTGCTTTTATTGTATTGATTGTGGCAATTGCAGCTCTTGTAGCTTTTGACAGGAAAAAGAATGGTAAAAAGGCTGATGGAGATGCAAAATCTAAAGAAAAGCCTGAATCAGCAGAAACACCTGCCGAAAACGAGCCTGAAAAATCAGAGTAACCAATTTTCCATAATATGCCGATAATCATATTATGGAAAAATCACTTAAAAAAATCTGTATTTTTGGTGCTGCCCTCTTTTTTGCTTTTAATGCGGCAGCACTCGAAGTTGATGAAAACGAAATCCGTTCTGTAGCCGCTGGAGCCGCAGACCAAGTTGAGTTTATTAACTATGGCGGCCCTCATGCGGTTATTGAAACTGTGGAAGCAATTACCGGAATAGGTTCAAACCTTGGAATTGAGCTTTCACAAAATCTTGAAGAATCACGAACAATCCAGCCGGGCGCAAAATACTCCGTTATTCACGCATACAATACCGAAAAAGACGGCCTTCTGGATGCTGATATTTTTATTCTGAGCGAAGCAGCCGGTGTTGACCACATTACAAACCTGCGCCGCATTTTGAGCGGTTTCCTTATTTCTGCCTACAATTATTCTCCTGATGATGCCTGGACAGTTGCAACCTTCCTTACAGTTTACAATGCAGTTTACCGCGGACAGCTGGAAGAAATAAGCGGAAGATATAAACCTGTTGTAATTCACAATCTTACTCCTGAAAAAGCAGGCCTCAGCATTAACTGGGAAGACTGGGCCGGAAATACTCAGATTATTATTCCGCTCAGTGATATTACAGATGAAGTTTCCCCGATTGATACTTCTACAATCAGTGATGATAAAGTTATAGAAGCCATCCAGAAGGAGACTGATAAGGGCATAAAAGAGCGTGAAAAAATGGCTGATATAAAAGAACGCGAAATGGATAATGCTTCCAAGCGCGCACAGACCGCACAGCGTGATGCCGCACAGCGAAAAGCTACCGGTGACCGAAAAGGTGCACGTGAAGCTCAGAAAACTTCCCGAACACAGCAGCAGATTGCGGATAAAAAACGAAATGAAGTTCAATCTGAACGCAAGGCAATTGAAAAAGACAGGGAAGAAGTGCTTTCACGCGAGCCGATTGATTACGAAACAGGTCTTTTTAATGCAGATGTTGCAGGATTCTACAGACTTATAAATGTTGAACCGTCTACAGGCGAAATCTTAAAGAAATCTCCGCTTACACAGATTCGCAGCAAGGCTGTTTTTGAAATTAACGGACTTTCTATTATTCAGGATGGAGAAACTGTTTCTTACCCTCAGATGTTCATTGCTGTTTGCGGTGAAAACTCTGGAAAATCTGCGGTAAAACTCTGCCTTATTGACGGTGAATCGCTTGAAATAAAGGTTGAAAGCAACGAGCTTCTTTCTGAAGGAACAGATTTAGTGCCTTACAAAGACCGCTTCCTTGTAATCATCAGCGAAGACAACGCAAATTATATTGCTTCTTATGATTCAACACTTGCTTTACGCAGCAAGAGCTCTATTGAAGTAACTCCGAGCACACCGCTTAATCTTACCGGTTACGGCCTCCTTGTTACCGCCGCAAACGGGACTCCTTGCCTATTAGACCTTGATGATTTAAGCACAATATGGCAGAGCAGGGATTCCGGCAATGGAAACGGAAACCAGAACGCAGGACGCCCGCCGGTTGTTGATGACGAAGCAAAATAGTAGCAAAGACTGTCGAGTCTGACAAACTATGTCATTGTCGGACTCGATAAACCTGTGTCATTGTCGGACTCGATCCGACAATCTCTACAATTCACGGAATATAAGCTCCCCACTATAGTTACCGGTCAACCCATAATCAACACGCACATACTCTTTACAAAATATGCTTGGTATACCTTTTTTTGAAACCGCCCGTATAAAAAAATTATAGTATTTATAATTCAAAAGATTTGACACCTCAAGTTTTGGTTCATTATTCTTTATGTGCGAAGCATCAAATGTGTAAATCAATTTCATCTGTTCGTTTCCAATTAAATTGTCATTAGAACAATAAATCTCATATTTATCAGCCCCTTCCACCGGCGCCCATTCAAGAGTTATTATACCGTTATAAATCTCCTGCCTTATCCCCTTAAAAGATTCCGGTGCTTTAATTACCCCATCCTTAAGTCTTGGAGTATTACGCAATTCTTCATAAAAACTGCAGGAGCTAAACAGAATCCCACAAAATAATAACGTAACAAAAGCTTTTCTAATTTCCATAGTTTGTTCCATCCTCATATTTTACAACAACTCCCACATAACCAAAGGCATCGCTTGCAATTGTACGTTCTGTTGAATCACTTGCATTCCAATCCAACGTTATAGTCTGACTGCCAGTACAATAGTCGAATGCACTAGAACCGATTTCTGTTACTGATGATGGAATTGTAAGTGTGGTAAATCCTGTACACTTGTAGAATGCGTATTCTGCAATAGAAGTTAGAGTTGTTGGTAATGAAATTGATGAAAGTGATGAACATTCACGGAAAGCGTTCTTCCCAATAGAAGTGATTCCTGTTGTACCTGTAACAGTCTGTAATGAATTACAACCTGCAAAACATTCTTCCGGAATCTCAATAGAACAACCACCTAAGTTCACAGATTGTAAAGCCCCACAATTCTTAAAGCATGGTTCAATGCTCGTTACATTAGCTGGAATTGAAAGACTTGTAAGACCTGAATTATTGAATACACCATTACCTATTGATTCCAGAGATGCAGGAAGTGTAAGTTGGGTCAGAGATGCACAATCATTAAATGTATAATCATATATTATCGTAATATCATCAGGTATGTTCACACTACTCAATGATGAACAGCCATTGAAAGCTCGTCCTCCAATTGAAGTTACAGTTGAAGGTATTTCGATTTGTTCTATACCGGCAAACCCAGCAAAAACAGAATCACCAAGCGTTGTTAAGGTAGATGGGAGGCTTACCGTTTTTACAGTTGTATTGTTTTCTACAATATCACCACATACTAATGATGTGATTCCTTCTTGAACAACAATGGAAGTTACCTTCTCTAAATCCATTCCTGAATTATTATATGCATAATGCTGACCTTCTCCACTTACAATTATTGTAGTACCATCATTATTCACTGTAGTACCATTCCAGGCATAAACTCCATTACGATATTTTGCATGAGTTCCCCAATAGCCCTGGCAATAAGAATAACCATTCCACCATGTGTCAACATACGGCATAGTATGTGTACTGTCGTTACTATTCCAGTCTAGTGTAATTGTCTGATTACTTCTCCAACCCTTGAATACGTTTCTGTTGAACTGATTTGTTACTGTCACAGGTACAGTAATTGAAGAAATGCCTGTACAATATTCAAAAGCATAATCACCAATACTTGTAACAGATGATGGAATTGTAAACGCAGTAAGACCAGAGCAACCTTCGAATGAACCTTCCCCAATTGATGTAACACTATTTGGAATTGTTATTGCTTCAAGTGCAGTACAACCTTGGAAAGCATATTCCCCAATTGATGTAACACTGTTTGGAATGTTTATTTCGTCCAGAGCTGTACAGCCATTAAAACAACATCTTGAAATTGACGTGAGTGTGGAAGGAAGTTGTACACTCTTAATATTTTGCGCATATTTATAAGAAATATTACTGAATCCTACCCATCCGTTATCAGCATAATGAAAGCCCATTACACCTTCTTCCACAATTACACTTGTTGCATTCTGCCATTCACTAAAACTAGCTGAATAGAACGGTACTTCGCCATTTCCACGTATTCTAAGAACACCTTCTTCATTCAAAATCCAACTGAACCAGGCATTTTTACCATCTTTATACTTAGCATTCGTTCCTGTTGTATACATTTCTGTATAATATATATTCCGTTCAGTATCATCATTACTATTCCAATCAAGAATGATATTCTGTTCATCATTCCAACCACTGAAGGCGTTTCTATTCAAAGTTGTTACACTTGCAGGAATTGTAATTGATTCTATGGCTGTACAATTACCAAATGCATTTTCACCAATATATGTAAGACCTTCTGGTAATGTTAATGATTCTAATGCTGTACAACCATAGAATGCATTATCCTTAATTTCTGTAACATTTTCAGGAATATTTATTTCTTTCAGAGAAGAACAACCATAAAAACAATTATAACATAACCAGGTGAATGTAGAAGGTAAACTTATACTCTCTATATTTTTTGTGTAACCAAGATCTCTGCCATCATAATAATTACTAAATCCATAATGTCCATAACTCCAGTTTGGTTCAGCAAAACCTGTTATTCCTTCTTCAACAACGACACTTGTAACATTTCTCCATTCTTCAAAGGATGCAAAAGGAACATCTCCATTTCCCCTTACTCTCAATACTCCATCATCACTTATAGTCCAGCTAAACCACGCAGCTTTGCCATCATTATATTTAGCACTTGTTCCTGTTGTATACCAGTCTGAATCATAAATACTTCTTTCTGTTGAATCACTGCTGCTCCAATCAAAGGTAATTGCCTGTTCATCAGTCCAATCACGGAATGCACTTCTATACAGAGTTGTTACACTTGCAGGAATAGTTATTTCTTCAATTGATGTACATCCATAGAAAGCTTCTGTTGCGATTGAAGCAACATTAGAAGGTATATTTATTGACTCCAATGATGTACAGTTTTCAAAACAACTATCAGGAATAGATGTAAGCGTACTAGGTAAACTTACTGTTCGTACATTCTGACAATTTGCACCATAACCAGAATAGCTGTTAAATCCTGTTCTGTCAGGATAACCATCAACATAAGCAAAACCTGTAATTCCTTCGTCAACAACAATTCTTGAAGCTCTCTTCCACTCACTAAAACTACGTGCATAGAACGGTACTTCCCCTTCACCTCTAATTGTTAAAACACCATCAACACTTAAATCCCAGGTAAAGCCATCCTGCTCATAATGAGTTCGAGTCCATAATGGCCAGGAATCTTTTCCATCTTTGTAATGGATATTAATTGTATTAACATTTTCAAAATCACTAGTATTTACAGAACGTACCGTTGTATCCGTACTATTCCAGTCAAGAGTAATAGCCTGTTCTGCTCCCCAATCGCTGAAAGCACTCATATATATTGTTGTTACACTTGCAGGAATTGTAATTGAAGTAAGTTTTGAACATTTACCAAAAGCATGATCTCCAATTGATGTAAGACCATCAGGTAATCTCAATTCTTTAAGCAATTTACAACCATAGAAAGCATACGCTCCTATACTGACAACACTTTCTGGAATATTTATTTCTTCCAACGATGAAAGACAATCAAAACACTGATTAGGAATTGAGGTTAAAGTTGATGGCAAGGAAATAGTTTTTATATTTCTTGCATATCCATTTGTTTTTCCTTCCGTTTCTCCATAATAATCTATAGAACAACCAAAGCCCACTTTATAATACTCATAATAATGGAAACCTGTTACACCTTCTTCAACAATTACACTCGTTGCATTTACCCATTCTGGGAAGCTGTATGCTGCAAACGGAACTTCTCCCTCTCCACTTATCGTAAGTACACCTTCATCACTCAAATGCCATTCAAAACCATCCTGGACGTAACCGATTCGCTGCCATCTTGCATAAACAGAAATGGCTCCGCTTAAATCGTGATTTTTATTAAATACATAATTTCCATTCTCATTAACAGGGAGTTTATTTTCATCTGCCCAATCGTTATTGAAATACCAGCCAAGGAACTTATAATTTTCTCGTGTTGGATTATCTAATAAAACACTCTTGTAAGGATTGTATTCCGTTACATAGCCTGCAGGCATTACACCATTGTCTAAATCGTAGTTAATATTGTAAAAACGATTTAATTCATCAGCAGAAAGAGTTTTAGAACCAGTAGTTTGTAAGCCTGCTGCAATTTGTATTTCTTCTGAAGTATAAGATTCAAAATAATCTGTTCCTGTATTGTATACAAATTGAAGCATAAGCAGATAATGTCCGCTACGAATACTACCAGAGTTTATTGTTGTAGAAGAAGAATCTGTATTATATGAAAAGCTGCATTCTATTTCTTCAAAATCTTCTGAATCTAAACTATAAAGAATTGGTTTTATACTCCATTTTTCACTACGAGCATTGTCATAATTAATAGTATACTTAAATGACCCCTTTACATTACAATCTTCTATTTCTTTCAGTGTAAATGCTAAGGTTGAATCTTGTGTTAATGTAAGTTCTATTGAGTCTTGTAAAACTGCATAATCTGGATTGTATTCAGTTGAAGAGCTTGAACTGGAACCATAATAATCATCATATCCATTATAAGAACTTCTTGCATACGCAGTAAGCGTAAACCTCCATTCTCCTGTGTGGATTCTTAAGCTTGCATTACGAAGCTGACTGACAGAACCCCAAGTTCCAAGTTTTTCTTCTACCTCAGAATCTCCCGAAACTCCTGTAAGAACATAAATCATACTTGAATAAGTGTTGTTAGAAGGAATTGCTTTTCGGGCATTTTGTACAATACTCTTTTTCTGTTCAAAATCTGGTACAGCCAGACTGAAATCTATATCAACATATTCCGGAATAATAACTTCCAAATCAGTATTATTTGTTTCCTTGTCATCAGGTTTTTCTGAAAATCCGGCATTACAAGAAACAAAGCCTGCTGCACCAAAAAGAATTGCAAGGCACAAAGTAAAAGCAGCAATAAAATGATATACCTTGTTTCTACTGTTTTCGTAAGTTTTTTCCATAATTTATTTCCTCCGAGATTGTCGCATCAAATACGACAATGACAATATATTTACTCATCAAGTGTATAAAAATATCCAAAAGCAATGGTAGCATAATCTATACCATTGGATGAATAATTCTCATTATAGAATCTAGCTTCTATAACATTTGAAGAATCATTTAATTTTCCAGATACAGTACCACTATTTATTCCTGAAGCTTCAACTTTTGTTTGTCCGTTTACATAAATATACAAATAACTCCAGCCAGAACCATAATCAGCAGATACAGTCCAGTCAAATGAATAATAACAGTTAGATTCTGCTAATTCGCTACAGGTCCACTTTGAAGTTGCCACATAACCATAATCAGTCTGATTATTTGAAGTCCATACACCATTGTTCTTAACAAAGTAATAATTTCCAGTATGACTTTCTGTTAGTACCGATGAATCAACCCTACCAATTCTTATAACATTACTGATTCTTTCTGATTCTTCTGTGTTGTAACAACTTTTTACTGCATAATATGCATACCCCGATTCAGGGATTCCAACCTGATAATTACCAGCCTTTACAGAAGCTTCATACTCAAACAATGAAGAATCTATATCATTTATATCTAATTTTTCTTCACTGGAATATTTATAGATTTTATAGCTTGTTGCATAAGGCATAGTTGCCCATCTTATAGTATGATCTGACCAGAAAATTGCAGGAGAACGTAGTTCGTAACCTTGAGGCTTTTCAGCTTCTTCGTAGCATTTTATATAACATTGTGCATCAAAATATTCGCCATCTGCTGTTCTTGCAATTAAAGTTATTAAGTGTGCACCAGTATTAAGTTTAAGAATATCTGCAGAACTAAGCTCCATAGTGCTGGCTGTTTGGGCAAGTATTGTATTATCAAGTAACCAGCTGTATTTTGTATACACTCTACCCGAACTTGAATCTTCTGCGTTGAACGTATAGCTGCCATCGGTATTTTTTTGAGCAGCTATGTTTAATTCTGATGTACTGTAAATTGGCAAAACTACAGTGATTAGATTTCCCTGCGGAGTGAAATTACTTTCGGTACCATAAGAAATATCAATATAACAGCAGGCATCAAAAAAATCACCATTCTGTGTTTGCTGTAAAACTGTAATAACATGTTTTCCAGAAACAAGTGATGAAAGATAAGACCTTGGTAAAATTAAGCTTGTTCCATCTTCTGAAAGCTGACTGCCACCTGTCATTTGTGACGATACAAGCGGAGTTGTATCCAGAATCCATCTGTAGGTTGCACCTTCTTCCAGCTGACCGTTTGTATTACTTGGAGCTACCGTAAACGTATAGTTGCCATCATCATCTGTTGATGAAGTAACTTTGATTGAGCTTTGTGTAAAACTAGGATAAGTAACCGTAATTTTGTTTGTTGTATAATCTTCATAATGGATTACGGAGCATGGGAAAGCTTTGATTGGAAGTGTAGATACTCGAGAAGCTTTGTTAAAGTAATTCATTCTATAACTCATATTGTTATAACGACCTTCTATCTCACAATAATTTGAATCCACTCCATAAGTTGATGAAGTCCAAATATAAAAATCAATATATTGAGAAGAAGATGAATCAAAGTATTTTTTCCCATCCAAAGTTGTTATAATAGAATTAATTGACGAAATGTTAACTGCTAATTTGTACACTTCTTTCAGTGTTGGCATATACCAACCCGTTTTATAATATCCTTTAAACTTTTTATTTTCGCCATAATTTATTACATAATTCCAGGCAGGATAATATGTTGCAGGGTCAGCAGTTCCTACAGAATCCATAGAACAGATATATTCCCAGTCATCAGAACCATCTACATTTCCAGTAAACTGGTAAACATACTTATCATTACCATACTCGTCGTAAACATAATTACCATCACAACTAGAAGCAAGTTCCGTAAAGTTTATATTATATCCCGGTGATGATTCCGTACACCAGGCAAGCCCCTCAGAATGCTCTAATCCAACTCCCAGCGCATATGATTCCGTACCTTCGTCTGTAACTTCTGTCCTATAACCATAAATAACCCCAACCGCTTTTGCTTTTTGTTCACTTGTCATAGAAGATACATCATTGCAGCTTATAAAAGTTCCATCCTTAAGAATTACATCACCAATCTGATAATCCTGTGGTTCAAGCGAAGTTATTTCATCAATATTCACTGTGCAAACCGCAACGATTTCCTGATTATCAACAGAAGTGGCAGTTATGGTTGTTGAACCACCATTTATACCGGTAACAATACCGTTTGAATCAACTGTAGCAATATTCTCATCTCCGCTGCTCCAGAAATATTCTTTATGAGTTGCATCTTCGTTTACAGCTGCAGTAAGCCTTGCAGAACCATCGACAAAGATTGTAATTCCAGCTTCCGGTATATTATTTCCTTCTTCATCCATAATTTGAATAGAAGTAACTGGATATTTAAAAATCTCAACCGTGTAGCTGTCTGTTTTAGTTTCATCATCAGCTGCCATTGCAATAATCTGAACCTTGCCAGACTTAACACCTGTTATAACACCATCATTATCAACAGTCGCAATAGAAGTATCTGCACTCTTCCAATTAACCTTTTGAGAAGCAAGGTCTGGCAAAACAACCGCCGTTAACTGTGCAGTTTTTGTTTCTTCAATTCTAACCTGTTCTTCAGGTACATTTATTTTTACCCCTTCCGCATGGTAATACTTTGCTTCTACAGAACACTCAGCCGTTACTTCCGGATTATCAACAGAAATTGCAGTAATAGTAACAAAGCCTTCTTTTATAGCAGTAACAATTCCATCTTTAGTAACAGACGCAATTGAAGGGTCACTGCTTTTCCAGGTTACCGCTTTTACATTTGCATTTTCCGGCAAAACTGTTACCTGTAGCTGTCTGGAATTTCCAAGTCCAACAATTGAGTTTCTATAATCATCTTCAAAAACAAGGCTTTGAACTTTTACATAATTATTGAATACCGCTACTTTAAAAGTTGTAGAGGCATTAATTCCGTTTTCTGAATATGATACAGTAATGAGAATCTCAGCATTTTCTTCGGAAGAACTGAAACCTGAATAAGAAACATACTTAGTTATATCAATCTCATTTCCACTTGTATATTTTGCAAATACAGAAATATTCTCTACAGAAAACTCATCGCCTATTCCATAGACTGTCTTTATTGGATTATCTTTTAAATAAATTGATTGAAGGGTTCGTTTTTCTACAGTTGATTCAGTAAATGGAACATCTTTCTCGATTGTATCTTTAAGTAACTTGTCAAAAGCAGAATCATATAAAGAGTCACACCCCGACAAGGCAAATACTAGTGTGAATATAATAGAAAAAACTATGCTTAAAAATATTTGTTTACCAAAGCTTCTTTTCATCATCATCCCCTATGACCTTAGAAATTAATTCCTAAGGTTAGCGTAAAGCTTTTATCTGGTGATAAAAATGCCCCGAAAGAAAGCTCTTCTTGTTCCCGAGCATAATCATAGTTATATTTTTTAGGTACTCGTTTTTTGAAGGTATAAGGTTTGATAAAACCAACCAGTAAAGAAGTTGCCGCAATACCTATTCCTGAATAAATCATCATTTTTGGGATTGTATTATCCAGCTGATCAACCGAATAGCCGCTTGAGTTAGCTTTTTCTATCCAGCTTTTCTGAATATCATAACCTAAATAAACTGCAGCTGCCCCGGCAAGCTCTCCAAAGAAAACAATGCTTGAACCGGCAAGATCTCCCTGGGCCATTGAGCCAACACCCAGCAAAGGATTAAAGAAGGAATAACCAAAGCGTGCAGAACCGTTACCGCCATCATAATAGTTGAAGTATTGATTTGTCGTAACCTCTGAATATCTTCGTTTTGTAATCTGGAGGGTTCCCTGTTCATAATATCTGTTTTTATACAGGAGCAAGATTTCATGCTCACCTTCGCTAAGATTATAAACTGCAGAACCATCGTAAATGTAAAACTTCTTTGTAGAATCTTTATACTTTCTGCTTTCTTTTTTGTCGGCGGAAGTTCCATAATAAACGCCGTCTATAAACAAATCAAAAGGAGACCTTCCTAGAACTTCAAAATAAGAAGCATCGCAATAGGTAAACTCATATTCATTCTTCGATTCATCCAGGTATTTTTTTTCAACAACCCCGTCATTATATCGAATGCAAATCTCTGTTGCCGAAGAACCAACAACAAAGCCCTGCTGATTGTCTTTCTTTGCCTTACCCAGAATAATTTCTTTTTGATTTTTATCAAGATAAAACAGCTGACCATCTGATAAAGCGCTTACTGCAATTCGCCTTAAATCGCCTTCCACAAAATCATCTGCAAAAAGTGTTTTTACAGTTTCTTTTTCTACAACCTCGGTTACAACTTCCTTTACAACTTCAGTTTTTACGTTTTCGGTTACATAAGCAGAAGTATTTTTAAGATAGTAACCGGTAGTTAGAGTTGAATCTGTTATAAGAGTGACAACCAAACCTCTTGAAGCATTTTTGATTACAGTTTCTATAGAAGCTTCCGAAGCCGCAAGCTCTGTCATAAAGGCAGCTGTAAATGGAGTGTGCTGCCCTTTTATTGAATTATTTTTATTAGCCTCTGTGGCAGAAATTGCAACATAGCTTTCCATTTTATAATTTTTTACAGAAATACTTTCCGGGATTTCTGAAGAAGAGTCACCGCTTATATCAACAAAACCTACATCAAAAATAAAAAGATTTTTCTTACATCCAGCTTTTGCAACTGTAGCAAAAATATCATCAAGAGCAACTGCTTTATAAGTCAGCTCATCATAATCTGCAATTTCGCTGCCTACAGGAATAAGATAATAAACATTATCAAAACTGGTCATTTCACCTGCAAAATATAAAAAGCTTGAATCTGCCCCCTTGATATTTCTACTGTACTCTTTTAAAGAATCCAAAAGCTGCTTTTGAGTACCTTCCAGCGTTACCTTAACCTGAAAATCATTTTCTGCAAGCAGGGCCGACATAGAAAGAGCATCCATAACATATTTTGACATTCCATTTTCTTTACGTCCTGAATTACCCATTATGAGTGCAATTTTCTTTTCGGTACTTTGTTCAGTTGCCTGTGATTCTGACTGTGCCTGTTCTGCCTGCTTTTGCAATAATTCGGCACCTTCAGAAACTTCTTCTTCTACAGTTCCTGCTGCCTGCGAAAAAATGCTGAAACCACAGAACAATATAAGTGTAATTGCCAAAACAATTTTTTTAATCATTTTTACCTGCCCTTTTTATTTAGCATTCATATCAAAAATTGTAATCTCGTATTTTCCAGGGAATGGACCCGATGGAGAAAGTGTTATTCCCGTTATTTCATCCGGGTCAAGCGGAACAAGCTCTGTTCCTGTCTGCTGCCTGAATAATTTATACGGAATATCGAACAAGAGAAGTTCCCCAGCCTTTGTGTTGAGCTTACAACCATATTCAATATTTCCTACACCAATTCTAAGCGTGTAATCATTACCGTCGCCAATTACATTAAAAATTAGACCACTAGAACCCTGTAAAGAATCCGGTAACTGAATACCGTTCATAAAAAGCATAGAAGGAAGTTTATTTGCACTTGAAGCATTGATTTGTGATTCAAACTTAATTCCTGAATAAGTCTTACCGTCGTACTCAACAATTATCTGCTCACAGCTTGCAGTAGAAGTTCCTCCAACAGATTTATCTGTTTGTGTTTTCCATCTTGATTTTTCAGAAAACTCTGTTGCTAATACATTTTTTTCCTTAATCATAGTTTCAACATCATCTTCATCTGCAAGAGTTACCTTAAACTCTGGTGCAGCCACTGCTGTTGTTTCTGTTGATGATGATACAAAGATTTCTTCTTCAAACTTTATTTCGCCTTCTGATTCATTTGCGGAAGTTTTCTCTGGCTCTTGTGATTTTTCTGATACTTCAGGCTTTTTTTGCTCCTGTGTTTTTGGAGTTTCTTTTTGTGACTGTATTTTTTCAGCTTCTTTTATTGGAAGTACAAGTGCTTTTTCTTCCACTTCTTCAGTTTTTTCTTCCTCAGCCTGTTCCACAATTTCATCGTTTTCTGTGTCGTCCAAAAGCTCGTCTGTTAATTCATCATCTTCTTCACTAACACTTTCTGCTTCCACTTCTTCTGTTTGTGGAACAGTTTCCTGAACTGCTTTTTTAGGTGGTAATATATAGAACACAGCTGGATTAGAAGCTATAGTTTCACCCTTCCAGCTTTCCATAAAAAGCGGGGTTACCGTCCAGGTCCATTCTTGTGCCACTTCCTGATTGCCTGTTGCCGGCATAAAATAAGGGATTTCTGTCATACAGGTGGAAACTTCAGAATAGAAAGAAATCTTCTGGTTATTTTGCCTGCACTCTGCATTTACAAGATATTTAATGGCCCGCCTGTCATTTTTCCAGGAAAGCATAACCTTAGCTGCTGGATTTTGATTTTCTGTTTCTGATGATGCTTCTGCATATTCAGCAGTGTAAACAGCATTTTCTTCCGGCAGGAAGATTTCTGGTCTGTTTACTTTATAAACCGTAAATACACCATTTGCAGAATCAGTTAACGCTCCTTCTTCGTTTTTCTGATGAAGTCTCCAGCTCCATCTTCCAGCCGGCAACTGAACATTATGAATACCGCTGCCAGAAACATTAAGATTCAAATAAGTATAAAGCTCTGAAAAATCTTCTTTTGGAGAGATTTCTAGCATTGCTTCTATGCTGTCATTTATTTCTTCAGCATCAGCAGAATAATTAAAACCAATATCAGCTTTATCTTCTTCTGCCAGCAGATAATAGGCATTGTTTACCGGTTCTGTAATTTTTATAGTAGTAACCGTTACATTAGAACTTGACTTATCTATAGAAGCTTTATTTCCTTCTGTAATAATTATGCTCTTAGATTCTTCATTCTCTTTATCAGCCTGTTCTGCCTGAGTTTGAGTTTCATCCGGGAGCTTTTCAATTGCAACTTCACCGGTAACAGTCTGAACTTCAACTACATCATCTTTAACAGTGAGAACTGCCTGAGTATTCTGTCCGGCATTAATTTTATGATTACCAGCAATAACGGAAACGCTTCTTTCTGCTGAGGAAGCAAGGGTTTCAAGTTTAATTGCACCGGAAGTTACCGTTACCTGTGGCTTTGAGTCAGCTTTAGCTTGAGACCTTGCAACAGTTTTTTCAGATTTTGGCTGAACTGTTTTTGCGGGTTGAACGGTTTGCCCAGCTTTCTTTTCAGCAGGCTTTTTTTCACGCCTCATAAAAACCGGCAAAAGGCTCTTTTCTTCATCAACCTTTACCTGAATGAGCGTTTTTTCATCAAGAGTGATTACCGTTTCATCATCAAAATGAAGAACTGCTTCTGAAAGCCCACCGGTACGAATATGGTCACCATTATAGATTTCTGCATTATTCTGCAGCCATTCCCACACAAGCCGATTTTCAAAACGTCTCTGGGCAGTACGGTATTTAAATGTAATTGTTGCAACACTTTCGGAACCTGTATTCTGAAGAGAACGATTTATTGCCTTATAAAATAAAAATAGACTGGCACCAATTCCACAAAGACAGAAAATAACGACAAAGATGTCTTTTAAAACGGCACCTGCAGATTTAGTTGACGACTTCATACTTCTTTTCTTCCTCGTCAGGGTTTACAGCTGCCAAATCCGGCTCGGAAACTCCAAGTAAAGCACGTACCTGTTTATAAGATGTAAACTTAGTTGAATCCTTAAATCCTATTACAGCAAACATTCTAAGCTTATCTGTTTTTCCTTTTACCTTTACACCAGGCATTTCTTCTACCAGTATTTCGTCCTTAACAAGCTGCCAGGTATTTTCTGTGATAAGAACATCTGTATGGAAAGGCTTATTTAATGCTTCTGTTCTTGAAGCTGTATTAACGGTGTCGCCAATTACCGTATATTCCATTCGTTTTTCACTGCCAATCTGTCCGGCAATTACATCACCACTATTAAGACCGCAGCCTATATGAACAGGAATAAGCCCCTTTGCTACCCTCTCTTTGTTCAGTTCGTAAAGCTCTTTTCGCATTAACAGAGAAGCCTTAATTCCATTAAGAGCATCTTCTTTAGGAGAACCGGCAGAAACAGGAGCACCCCAAACGGCCATAATTGCATCTCCAATAAACTTATCTACAACACCACCGGTAGCATCTACACATTTTACCATTCGGGTCATATATTCATTAAGGAACTCTACAACCTGTTCTGGTGTAAGCTTTTCTGACATAGCCGTAAAAGAACGGATATCTGAAAAGAATACGGTAACATTTTTATTTTCACCACCAAGAGAAAGCTCATTCCTCATAGCTTTTTCGGCAATTTCTTTATTTGTAAAACGACCGAATGCATCTTTAAGCCGCTCGCGTTCTGCAAGTCCATGGCCCATCTTTACAAAGCTGTCTGTAAGAATCTTAAGCTCATCCTTACGTTTTCGTTCCATTTGAACTTCGTATTCACCATTTCCAATTCTGCCCGCAGCTGCTGCAAGTTGTTTTACCGGTGTACTGATGCTCTTTGACCAGAACCAGATTAACATAATACAAAGGAAGAAAATTGCACAGGAAAGGAAAATGTTTCTGATAAATGTACTGCGGCCGGCTTCATATACTATATCAGAACTGATTGTAGTTACTGTTATAAGCTCGCCGTTTAAGATTCGTGTAAATGCCCCGAAAAAATCACCTTCCTTTTCATCTGTAAAAAGCATCTGGCGGTTCTGTTCTTTATATTCACAGATTGCATCATACAGAGCAGAACCTTTTATAGATTCACCATTCATTGTCTTATCAATATCACCGGAAATAAGAATTGAACCGTCTGCACTTACAAGATACGAGGTATTCATTGCTCCCATTGCAAAGCTGTCGTTCAAGGATTGCGGATAGAAAATTACTGTTACCGCATATTTAGCATTTTCCCCCTGCCACATAAAAAGCTGTGAAACGATTGGTACGCTAAACCGGCGGCTTTCGTTATAATAAAGCTTTTTACCTGCAAATACGCTTGCTGATGATGAAGAATGAGCTTTTTGTATTTCAACTGCATCTTTTTTAGTAAGAACAACTGCATTTTCTGAGTTCTGGTTCAGGTCCAGAAAATCAGAGGGAAGAATAAATGATACAGTACCTTTTTCATCTTCACAAAAAATACCAAGGATTTCTGGATTTCTGATAAAGAAGTTTTCCGAAACCGATGAGGTTGAGTTTTGCGAAATATCAAGATAGAGAGAAACAGAAGATTCAACCGAATTGAAATATGATTCTACCGCAGAAGCTGTTCTGCTATTTACAGTATGGTTATTATCTTCGGCAGTTCGACGCTCTTCATCTGTAATAAAGTAAGAAACAAGAACGGTACTTAAACCAAGGGCAAATATTACAAGAACAGAAAAGATTGTAATTAATTGAACGCTAATTGAAAATCTGACTTTTTCGCCAGTAACTTTATCTTTCATAACCTTTCTCCAATAATACATTTTGTAACTGCATTTTACTTTACCGTGAAATCACAATAAACAAAATGACCCTTTATTATCACCGATTTTTGCCCAAAAGTCAAAAAAGAATTGTTATCGCATAAATATAATGCTACAATTAAATAACTGGAGAAAACAATGTTAGACGAAATCCCCCGCTTTGATATGATTAAGCCGCCGAAAAGACAGCATCTTATGCCGCTTATCTGGCTGCTTTCGTTCCCGGAAGTAATTGCACACAAAAACAAGCTTACAAAAATCAATATGGAAAACATTAAGCCGCCGTATCTGCTGCTCTGCAATCACAATGCCTTTATGGACTTTAAGGTTGCAACTAAGGCGACTTTTCCGCATAAAGTAAACTACGTTGTTGCAATTGACGGATTCTGGAAGCGTGAATGGCTTTTAAGGCTGATTGGCTGCATCTGTAAGAGAAAGTTTACGAATGATATTACGCTTGTACGCCAGCTTAAACGTGTCGTTGACAGAGGTGATATTGCTGCAATTTATCCTGAAGCACGCTACTCTCTCTGCGGAACTACTGCCGTGCTTCCTGAATCGCTTGGTAAGCTTGCTAAGATTCTTCATGTTCCGGTTGTTACCTTAATCTGTCACGGTCATCACGTAAACTCACCGTTCTGGAATCTGCCGGACCATAAGGTGCGCGGTACGGAAGCCGTTATGAAGTGTCTTTATACTGCAGACCAGTTAGCGCAGCTCAATTACAAGGAAATTATGCAGGGAATTGAAAAAGAGTTCCAGTATGATGATTACACCTGGCAGAAGGAAAAAGGCATTCATATTACTTACGGTGAACGCGCAAAGGGTCTGCACAAAATCCTTTATAAATGTCCGGCTTGTGGAGCTGAATACAAAATGTCTTCTACGGGGACAACCTTACGCTGTAACAGCTGCCAGAAAGAGTGGGAAATGACTGAGCTTAGTGAATTACAGGCAAAAAGCGGTAACACTGAGTTTACGCATATTCCAGACTGGTATGAATGGGAACGGGCCGAAGTCCGAAAGGAAGTTGAAAACGGCACTTATGGTGTTACGCTTAAGGCACAGGTGGACGCTCTTCCGAATGCAGACCGCTACATTGATATTGGAATGGCTACTTTAACACATAATATGGACGGCTTTACGTTGAGTGGCAGCTACAAGGGTGAAGATTATACTGTAAAACTGGATGCTCCTTCGCAGTATTCTGTACACATAGAGTATGATTATCTGGGTAAGAAGGGAGACTGCGTGGATTTGAATACTATAAATGATACGCTTTATGTTTACCCGGAAGGCACCGAGTTCTCCGTTACCAAAATGGCTCTGGCAACGGAGGAGCTGTACAATTTTTATAAGAAGGGAAAATAGATTATGACACTAGTTGGTGCCAGCCCGATAATGACTTGAAATGTGCAGTTTTACCTTACGCAAAACTGCAAGCAAAGGCAGTATAAGCTGACAACCACCATAAAGCAGAAGCCTTTGCTAGAAGTCTTAAAGGCAGGCACAGTCATCCGGGCAGTTTTTATTGCACAAATCAGCAATTGTGATATTGTCAAAAAAATCGTTTATGAGGGTATCGAGCTTTTCCCACATAGGAAGAGTTCTGCATCGTTCTTTTTTAGGACAGGGAGCAGCCCCGCACTCAAGACAGGAAACAGGAGCAAGAGTTCCTTCTGTAATCCGCAGGATTTCGCCAACTTTATATTCTTCCGGCTTACGACTCAGTTTATAACCACCACCCTTTCCGTGAACACCATTTACAAGCCCATTTTTTGAAAGAAGTGTCATAATTGCTTCTATATATTTTTGAGAAATCTGCTGTCGTTCGGCAACTTCTTTAAGCGGAATCCGTTCTTCATTGTGATGCTCCGCCAGATCTACCATTACACGTAAAGCATACCGACCTTTTGTTGAAACTATCATAAGGTTATTTTATAACATAAATGATAAAAAAAAAACTGTTTTGCAAAGCAAAACAGTTTTTTTCTACACATGGGCCATCTAAGATTTGAACTTAGGACCAAAGGATTATGAGTCCTCTGCTCTAACCGCTGAGCTAATGGCCCGAATTGAAATAAATATTATCATAAAAGGTGTTTTGTGGCAATAGATTGGGCAAATGCTTTGCTTTGTACTTTCATTCAATTTATAAACACAAATATGCAAGCTAAATCTTCCCTGACAGTATATTCTTAAAACGGAGGCATCACTAAATGGCAGATTTATCATTCAGAAAAGCAAAAGCAAAGCTTCAGTTTATTGGAGCAGACGGAAAAGTATTAGCAAACACAAAAATATCGGTTAATCAAATAAACCATGAGTTTTTATTCGGATGCGGAGCATTTGAAACACTTCCCTATACAAACGGACCTGTAGTTCACAACGGTAACGGCTCAATAACCAATTCAAAATCTCCAAGCAAAGACCCTGCCGTTATGGAAGACCGTATGCAAAAATGGCTTGGGCTTTTTAATTATGGAACTCTGCCTTTTTATTGGGGTGGCTTTGAACCAGAAGAAGGAAATCCACACACACAACAGCTTATGAATGCAGCTGCATTCCTTAAAAGCAAAGGTGTAAAAGTAAAGGGACATCCTTTGTGCTGGCATACAGGCTGTGTTCCATGGCTTATGAATTATGACAATGAAACTATCCTTAAAAAACAGCTTGAGCGAATCCACAGAGATGTAGGCAACTTTAAAGGTATAATTGATATGTGGGATGTAATTAATGAAGTTGTAATCATGCCGATTTACGATAAATATGATAACGCCATCACACGAATCTGTAAGGAAAAAGGCCGTGTGGGTCTTGTCCGCGAAGTTTTTAATGCCGCTTACGAAACTAATCCAAACGGAACCTTCCTTATAAATGATTTTAATATGTCCAGCAATTATGAAATATTGATTGACGGATGTCTTAATGCCGGTGCGCAGATCAACACAATTGGACTTCAATCACATCAGCATCAGGGAGTTTGGGGCAAGGATAAACAGGAAGAAGTCCTCAGCCGATTCGAACACTTTGGTTTACCAATTCATTTTACCGAAAACACAATTGTCGCCGGTCCTCTTGTTGCCCCTGAAATTACAGATTTACAAGATGCTCATTACGATGATGATGCCGCAACTCCAGAACTGGAAGAAAAACAGGCAGACGATCTTGAACAGATGTACCGAAACCTTTTTGAAAATCATCCACTTGTTACCGCAATTACAAACTGGGATTTTGGCGACGGAGCCTGGCTTAATGCTCCAAGTGGCGTAATAAGAAAAGACAGTTCTTTAAAACCTGCTTATCACAGACTTCACAAGCTGATTAAAGAAGAATGGCACACAAGTTATGAATGTACAACAGATAAAAATGGTTTTGCAGAAATAGAAGGCTTTAAAGGAACTTATGAGTTAACTTCAGATAAAGGGAAAGGAACCTTTGTTCTTACAGCCGGAAATGCAGATTCAAAGCTACAGTTAGTCTAAAATAACAACTGGCATCTTACAATATTTTAAATCTCACTTCTTCCGCGAAAGCTCAGGGAAAGGGTTCGTTTATCTACATACTCAAGGTCACCGCCCACCGGCATACCTGTAGCAAGGCGGGTAACCTTTACGGGAACAGGCAGATTCAACTCTGAAATAACCTTATTCAAATACAAAGCCGTTGAATCTCCTTCCACAGTTGGATTCGTAGCAATAATAACTTCGGTAACTGCAACCTGTTCACCGGTAGCTTCATCTTTACAGCCCGCCTTAATCCTGTTCAAAAGCGGCTGAATTGAAAGCTGTGCCGGCCCTACTCCTTCGAGCGGTCTGATTACACCACCCAGCACGTGATAAAGTCCACGGTATTCGCCATAAGCTTCAATTGTAGAAACATCCTGACTCTGCTCAACAACACAAATCTGTGAAAGCTCCCGCAAAGGATTGGAACAAATCGGGCACGGATCGGTCTCCGTCCACACACCGCAAACAGAACAAGGCTTGATCCGGTTCTGAAGCTCGGCAATATTTTTTGCAAACCGCTGGACATAAAGCTCATCCTGAGTAAGAAGCCAGTTTACCATTCGCACGGCACTTTTTTTACCGATTCCCGGCAGCCGTGAAAAATTATTTGTCAGTTCATCAAAAACGTTCATATTAAATCCCAAACTGGCTCAAATCAAGACCACCCAGCAGGGATGATGATTTAGCCTTTATCATTTCCTGAACGTTATCGCACGCATTTTTGTGAGCAGCAACAATCAAATCTTCAAGCATTTTTACATCGCGGTTATCAACGCAGATCGGGTCAAGCTTAATGTCAATCATATCGAATTTGCCGTTAAGCGTAACAGTTACCATACGCCCGCCCGAAGAACCTTCTGCACGAAGTTCGGCAAGCTCCTGCTGTAATTTTTCAGACTGCTCTTTTATAGCCTGTGTATTTTTCAAAAAGTCAAATGGATTCATACATCCTCCTGTGTTTTAGCTATTTACTATAGTACCCTTAAATGTATCTACCAGGATTTTTACCTGAGGCGGAACTTCGCGTTTTACAACCGGTGCATCCTTGGCTTTTATTGTTACTCTGAACGTCATTGGTTTGCCACACACACGGGCAAGTTCTTCGCTGATTGCAGGTATGTTTTTCTGGATGATTTTCAAATCGTATTCAGCGGCAACCGTTGTGTCTACGCTGTCAGCAGAAACTACCCATTCACCGGTTCGTTCCAGGGAGGCAGCGGTAAAGCTGTCGTTTACGGCAAAGTTTGCCATAATTGTACCTTTGAGCTGGGCTACAGAAATAGTTCTTCCATCTGCCGTTGTAAATACATTGTTTATCTGCGCCGGGCTGCTGACTGCCGGTGAAGATTGAGCCTGCGGTTGCTGAGGTGTCTGCGGCGGATACGGTGTAAATCCTTCATCTTCAGGATAGTAATTATCATCTGGAGGAACCTCTGTGTTCGACCAGTCATCATCATCAGAAATATCAGAGCCGTTATCTTCACCTGCTTCATCATCAGGATTAAAGGAAAACTTATCCTGAGCAGTAGGAGTTGGAATATAAACTGTCGGTATAACTTCGTCAGCCTTTATGTTGTCCTGCGGAATATGAAGCTTTAACCTCTCATCAATAACGCCCTGCCCCGCTGATTGTTGAGGCGGCAGCGGTCCGCCATTAGAAAAAGGGTCTGCACCACCTTGTGGAGCAACTTCATTTTCAGTTCCAGCTGCATCATCATCTGAATCATCAGGAGCATCCAGACCGGAAAGCCGAGGCAAACCGTTTGGAATAGGCTTAATGCTCTGAACTGGTGCAGACGCAGGAGTTGCAGCAGATGCCGGTGAACTTGCAGCCGCAGTTGCTGGTGCAGAGGTACTTGCCTGTGCACTTACAGCTGCAGCCCCCGGATTAGCAGACATCAAAAGATTTTGCGCTGCATCAATTGCTTTCTTAACCTCTGCATTTGAAACAAACTGATTAAGCCAGCACATTCTTGAAAAAGCAAGCTCCAGCTCATAAATCGGCGACAATGAATAACGAATATCTCTGAAAAGCTGAAGATAAATTGAAAGAGCCCGTTCAACCTGAATTACATTCCAGGCTTCCAGAACCTTCTTACTGTACCGTTCAGCAGAACTACCAAGCAAAGCTTCCTTTGTAACACCGTTTTTTATAAACAAAATACTGCGCAAATAATCAGCAGAATTAGAAACAATCTGGTCTACAGAAACTCCGGACTGAAGCATTTCATCAAGAAGATTTATAACAGCATCATTCTGACCGTCAGCACACGCTTCAAAAATTGTATTCAAACGTTCAACACCAACAATGCCAAGCTTATCGCGGATTTTTTCATAAGTGATGTGACCTTCGCTGAATGCAGCAACCTGATCAAAAAGCGTATACGCATCTCGCATAGAACCGGTAGACTCCCGTGCAATCCAGAACAAGGCTTCATCATCAGCCTGAATGCCAAGCTCAGCAGCGGCATCTGCAAGACAAGCCTTAACCTTATCTATGCTTACAAGCCTGAAGTTATACTGCTGGCAGCGTGACTTAATTGTTGCAGGAACCTTCTGAAGCTCCGTTGTAGCAAAAATAAAGATTACATACTCAGGCGGCTCTTCAATTGTTTTTAAAAGCGCATTGAAGGCCGAGTTAGAAAGCATGTGAACTTCATCGATTATATAGATTTTATAGCGGCAGTTTGCAGGAGGGAACATAACCTCATCCTTTATCTGCCTGATATTTTCAACGCTTGTGTTAGAGGCACCGTCTATTTCAATTACATCAAGGCTTGAACCCTTAGTAATTTCCTGACAGTTAGAGCAGGTTCCGCAAGGCTTATCTGTTGGTCCATTCTGACAATTCAAAGCCTTGGCAAGAATACGCGCAGTTGACGTTTTTCCACATCCTCTTGGACCGGAAAAAAGATATGCGTGCGCAATTCTACCAGTTTTTATTGAGTTTTTAAGAGTTTCCGCAACAAACTCCTGGCCTACAAGGTCTTCAAATTGCTGCGGACGTCGCCGTGTGGCTGTTACTTCATATGACATACAGATAGTATATCAGAAAAACAAAAATTAATCTTTACTTAATTTTCTTAAGCTCTACTTCGTATGATTCCTGTTCCCAATCAGGATCAATCTGCAAAAGAAGATTCTTATTGTTTTTCTTTGAATCAAACTTTGTAAGATAGTATTTTCTGTAAGTATTTTTGCAGACAAAAGACCATACAAGACCTTCATCTGTTAAAGATTTATCTTCATATTCAATATTGGCTTTTGTGAAAACATAAATGCTTTCGTTTGTTTTAGAATCCTGGATTTCAAGGCTTTCGTCAGAAACAATCCATTTTGCATTCCAATTTGCATCAAGCCATTCACCCTTAGGAAAAGCCATTGGATCTTCTTTTGGTTTTGGTTCCTCTTTTGGTTTTGGTTCCTCTTTTGGTTTTTCAACAACAACAGGTTTTGGAGGGTCTTCTTTTACAACTGGTGCCGGTTCTGGAGTTACAGGCTTTGGAGCTGGTGCCGGCTCTGGAGCAGATTTACAGCTGAAAAAAAACAAAGACAAACATAAAGATAAAAAGACAGATAATTTTTTCATAACATTTTTTCCTATAATCTTTTTTTTATTTAGATAAATTATAAAGGGGAAAAAAAGTCTTTTCAATAGTTCCAGGATTTATAATTAAGTGTTATTTGTCATGCTGAACTTGTTTCAGCATCTATCTGAAACTACAGGAATTGCACAAAGCGAAGCATAAAAATATGATGTTCTAAGTTTTGCTGATATAGCGACTTAGAACTGGCGGGTAACCCCGAAAGTGTTTGCAAAAAAAACGTGTTTCGGGGTTACCTTTAATTGTTGAATTGTTTAATAGCTAAAAAGCCCGCACACAACACACACGGAAAGCGAGGTCCTTTTCGCTGGTGTCGACGTAGCCATCATAAAAGGAGACGTCCCTCGCCAGGCCGTAGTCGAAGTCGTAGTCGTGCTGGGACGACGACCAGTAATAATCATAATTTCCCAACTGTATACCTCCAAGTGCAGTGAGTACAGAATTAAGAACAGATTTGTTTCTGTAAATATAACAAAGTTCTGCAAGGCTTGGCATATACCAGCCTGTGGCATAATCTCCTGTAAGATTGAAAGTAGAAGCATAATTATTTACATAATTGAATGCAGGATAATTTGTTGCAGCATCCGTAGTTCCTGACGAATCTTGTGAACAGATGTAAGCCCAGTTGTTGCTTCCATCTGTGTCGCCTGTAAAGGTTGCTGTAGAAGCAGCTCCTGGACCTTCAGCACTTGGCGTACAAATTATATCTTCAAACTTTGTGTTATAACCTGTAGTTCCAGTAGGAGCCCACTTATAATTTCCGCTGTTGGTTCCACCTGCTGAATTGTAAAGCCCAAGCCAGCCTCGTGGTGTGCCATTTTCATCAAGGGCATACAAAACTCCAACGGCAGCAGCTTTTTGGTCATCAGACATTGTATTTACATTTGCATAAGGAATTATTGTGCCGGTATTGAGCAGAACATCACCTACAGAACGTACTTCTCCAAAAGTTGCACTTACCTTTACAATAGTGTCTGGCATTGTAAAGGTGTATTTTGTGCTGTCACTTGGGTCTTTTGTAATTGTAATTTTCGCGTTAGAAGAATCTTTTACATTAAGGCTATAAAGTATGTAACTACTAGACGGTGCTACTGTGAGTGTAACTGTTTCTCCAGCATGAGCGGTAGTTTTATCTGTGCCAACAGTGCCGTTTGTCATATTGCTGATTGAAACAGGATAATTTTGTAGAGAATCTGCGCTGAAAGAGAACTTGTGCACACAACACACACGGAAATTGATGCACTTGAAGTCGTAGTCGATGTAGCCACCACCAAAGTAGACTAACCACGCGTTGCCGAGGTCGCCGCCGTAGTTGGCGTACTGGGACGACGACCAGTAGTAGTCTTCATCCAACTGAATACCACCAAGTGTATTGAGTGCTTCATTCAATCTATCTTTGTTTCTGTAAATGTAACAAAGTTCTGCAAGGCTTGGCATATACCAGCCTGTGGCATAACTTCCTGTAAGATTGAATGTAGAAACATAATTATTTACATAATTGAATGCAGGATAATTTCTAGCGGCTTCCAAAGTTCCAGTCGAATCTACAGTACAAATCTCTGTCCAGTTGTTGCTTCCATCCGTGTCGCCTGTAAAGGTTGCTGTAGAAGCAGCACCACTACCAGTAACACTTGGCGTACAAATTATATCTTCAAACTTTGTGTTAAAACCTGTACTATCAGCTTTTGCCCACGCATAAGTTCCCCAGTTGGTTCCACCTGCTGAATTGTAAAGTCCAAGCCAGCCTCGTGGGGTGCCATTTTCATCAAGGGCATACAAAACTCCAACAGCAGCAGCTTTTTGGTCAGCTGTCATTGTATTTACATTTGCATGAGGAATTATTGTGCCGGTATTGAGCAGAACATCACCTACAGAATAAGTTACTTCTTCAAAGGTTGCGCTTACAGTTACATTACCTGCAGGCATTATGAAGGTGTTGTTGTTGCTAACTGTTATTTGCTGTCCACCTGAAGTTACTGTAAATGCTCCAAACTGGTAACCGGCATTAGGGGTAGCTGTGAGTGTAACTGTCTCTCCAACACTAGCTGTAGTTTTGTTTGCTGTTACAGATCCGCCTGTTATGCTTGTTGGCAGAGTAATGCTGTAGTCAATTGCTGTAAAGGTTGCGCTAACTGTTACGTTACCAGCTGGCATTGTGAAGGTGTTGTTGGCGCTGAGTGTTACGGT
>JAEETM010000012.1 GCA_016290335.1 Treponema sp.
CCTTCGCTATCTGATTTAGGTTGATTTTTTGATACCTATATTTTATAATTTTAGATTATATGTACTAATATATAGTATGTATTTTATTTTGGAGGATTTTATGAAATTGACAAAAATTGTAATTGTAGCAGCCGTTCTTTTTATTTCAAGCAGCTTTCTTTTTGCACAGCAGCAGAGCGTAAAAAAAGGCTCTAATTCAAATAAAGAAACAGAAACTTCTGTAGAAAATGAATATCTTAATGATGTTGACGGTGATATTATAATGAGTCTTGCAAACTCTGATGAACTTGATAACAAGCTTGTTGCCCTTCAATATCTTCAGAATGCAATTGAAGACGGAAATACATCTGATACAGTAATTCAGGCTCTTGACCAACTTGCAGGTGAAGGTCTTACCTCTCAGTCAAGAACAAATGGTCGTGTAATCAACAATTTCCCTGAAATCCGCCGACAGGCTTGTCTTCTTCTTGCTAAAGTTCCAACAGAACATTCAAAGAATACACTTGTTTCAATTGCTCTTGCAGATAATGAACCAATGGTTATGGCCGCTGCAGTTCAGTCACTTGGAGTAATTGGTATTAATGATAACGATGAAGTTGTAGACGCAATTGCTTTTGCAAACAGAAAAAATCAGGTTCTTAATCCAACAAGCAGTCTTGCACTTGAAGTTCTGAATGCCTTTGAAGCTCTTGCTGATAACACAGAAAACAAAAAGACTATGATTGATGCAATTGCCAGAATCTCAACAGACTATCATTATGTAACACCTGTTCGTCAGAAAGCATATAAGCTTTTGAAACAACTTTCAAACAATGCAAGTCAATCACAGAATAAATCTAGTAAATCTGATGATGGTAAATAATTTAGATAATAACTGATACTTTTATAAATGGAACCAATAATTTTAGCTTCTTCATCACCACGCAGACAGGAAATACTCAAAATGCTTAAAATACCCTACAGGGTTATTATGCCGAACATTGATGAAACTGTTTCCAATCTGCTGGCACATGATGAAATACCAGAGCTTTTAGCCCGAGAAAAGGTTTTAGCCGTTATAAAATCACTTCCTGTTGGACAGGAGATTCCCTGGGTTTTAGGTGCAGATACAATTATTTCTTTTGAAGATAAACTTTACGGCAAACCGGAAAATCAGGAACAGGCTTTTGAGTTTCTTAAAGGTTTTCAAGGAAAAAGCCACAAAATAATAACTTCAATTGTGCTTTATAATGGAAAAAAGCGTACAACTTCATCACGAGTGTGTAAAACAGATATTACTTTTGCACCAATGAGTGATGAAGAAATACAATGGTACGTAGATACAGGCGAATGGCACGGAGCAGCAGGCGGATACAGAATACAAAGCCTTTCGTCAATGTTTATCTCAAAAATAGAAGGTTCTTATTCCGGAGCGATAGGATTGCCTATTTTTGAACTTTACGATATATTGAAAGAACAGGGATATAAAATCCTTGAATAGAGCCGTTGGCTCGAATAAATGGGCATATAAGCCCTTATCTTCCGGCCCTTTTGGGTACGAGAAACAGAGTTTGGATGGGTGACAAAATTGTCATTATCGGGCTTGACCCGGTAATCCTAGATTGTCGCATCAAGTGCGACAATGACATTTTTGACATACCCCGTGAAGGAGTTAATCATGGCAGTAGTAACCATGAAGAACCTGCTTGAATCCGGAGTACATTTCGGTCATCAGGTTAAACGCTGGGATCCGCGTATGAAGAAGTACATCTTCGCAGAAAGAAACGGAATCCACATCATCGACTTGCAGAAGACAATCGCTGCAATTAAAGACGGCTACGACGAAGTTCGCAAAGTTACAGCCGCAGGAAAATCAGTACTTTTCGTAGGTACAAAAAAACAGGCACAGCAGGCAGTTCAGAAAGAAGCAGAACGCTGTGGCATGTTCTATGTAAACAACCGCTGGCTTGGTGGTATGCTTACTAACTTCTCTACAATCAAAAAATCACTTCAGAGACTTAAGAAAATCGAAAAGATGGAAATCGACGGCACATTCGAAAATCTTACAAAGAAAGAAGTTGCTGCACTCCAGAAAGAAAAATCAAAGCTTGAAAAGAACCTTGGCGGTATCAAGGAAATGAAAGAGCTTCCTGGATGTATCTTTATTATTGATACACACAAGGAACAGCTTGCAGTTGCAGAAGCTCGCAGAATGGGTATTCCTATCATCGCTGTTGTTGATACAAACTGTAACCCAGAAGGAATTGACTTCCCTATTCCTGGTAATGATGATGCTATCCGCGCTATTTCTTTGTTCACATCAATTATTGCTAACGCTGTAATTGAATCAGACAATGAAGCTGGTCTTAAGATTCTTGAAAATCTTAATGATGATGAAGAGGTTACAACTGATGCTGTAGTTAAGAACGAAGACGAAGAAATCGTTGACTACTCTAACTACCAGCCAACAGAACCAAAAGAAGAGGATATCGAAGCTGACGAAAAAGACAGCCTCGTTGATGAAGACAAAATATATAAGGACTAATAATATGGCATTTACAGCTGCTGATGTTAAGGCACTCCGCGAAAAAACTGGTGCCGGAATGATGGAATGTAAAAAAGCCCTTACAGAATGTAATGGCGATGCTGCTGAAGCAGAAAAATTACTTAAGGAAAAAGGACTTGCTGCTATGGAAAAACGCGCTGAGCGTGCCACAACAGAAGGTCGTTTGTTTATCCGCCAGGTTGGAAATAAAATTGCTGTTGCTGAAGTTACCTGCGAAACAGACTTCGTAGCAAACAACTCAGATTTTATTGCAACTGGTGAAAAGATTCTTGATGTAACTTTTGAAAAAGGTTATACAAAGGTTGAAGCTGACCACGAAGCTCTTCTTGAACCGCTCAAGGTTTCTATCCGCGAGAACATGAAGGTTGCTAAAGTAGAAGTTATTGATATACCAGCTGATGCAATTGGTTCTTTCTATGTACACTCAGACAAGAAAACTGGTGCCGTAGTAGTAATCAAGGGTTCTAATGCTGAATCACTCAAGACTTTTGCTTATGACTGCTGTCTCCATATTGCAGCTTTCACACCATCTTATATTTCTAATAAAGATGTTCCACAGAGCTACATTGATGAGCAGAAAGAGATTTATAAGGCTAAGATGGATCAGGATGAAAAGATGGCTTCTAAACCTGACAATGTTAAGGAAGGAATTCTTCAGGGCCAGATTAAAAAGCACCTTGCAGAAATCTGTTTTGAAGATCAGATGTTCGTAAAGGATGACAAGAAAACTGTAACAGCTAAGCTTGCCGAAGTTGGTAAAGAAGTTGGTGCAACACTTTCTTTTGCAACAGCTAAATTGTACATTCTTGGTAAATAAATAAGATTGCCGGGGCTATTTCTGTCCCGGCAATGACATCTTTAAGGAGGATATTATGGCAGATTCATGTGAAGTTCGTATGGAAAAAACTATTGCGGCTTTAAAAGATTCTTTTAATACAATCAGAACTGGTCGTGCTAACGCCGCTCTTTTTGATAAAGTTCGCGTTGATTATTATGGAACAAAATCTCCTCTTAATCAGGTTGCTACAATCCAGATTCCAGAAGCTCGTTCTGTAATTATCCAGCCGTTTGATAAATCTCTTATTACAGAGATTGAAAAAGCAATTCTTACAGCTGATTTAGGATTGAATCCTTCAAACGACGGTAAAGTAATCCGTATTTCTATCCCTGCCCTCACAGCAGACAGAAGAAAGGAGCTTGTAAAACAGGCTAAAAATATGGCCGAAAACTCAAGAACTTCTATCCGCAACATTCGACGTGATGGTAACGATGAACTTAAAAAGCAGCAGAAATCAGGAGAATTAACTGAAGACGGACTCAAAGCCGAAACAGATAAACTCCAGAAGCTCACAGACAAGTTTATCGAAGAAATTAACAAGATTTACGATGCAAAAGAAAAGGAAATCCTTAACTAGTAATGGCTATCGATAATCAAAATCTTCCGTTTCATGTTGCAATTACAATGGACGGAAACGGAAGATGGGCACAGCAGAGAAATCTCCCGAGAACAGCAGGTCATAACGAAGGACTTACTGCTGCAAAAAATATTGTAAAAGCAGCATCTGATATTGGAATAAAGCATCTTACTCTTTATGTTTTTTCTACAGAAAATTGGAAACGTACACAGGAAGAAGTAGGATTTTTAATGAATCTGATTCATATCTATATCAATAACGAACTGGAGTTTTATAAAAAGAATCAGATTAGAATTAAACATATTGGCGATATTCAGAAATTGCCGGAAAGCATTCAAAAGGATATAAAAAAAGCAATAGCTCAGACAGATTCCTATACAGGAATGACACTTCATCTTGCAATTAATTATGGCGGTAGAGATGAAATTATACGCGGAATTAAGAAAATAATAGATGATGGAATACCATCAGATAAAATAGATGAAAAAGTGGTTTCAGATTATCTGGATATGCCCGAAAGCCCTGATGTTGACCTTTTAATCAGGACAGGCGGTGAAAAAAGATTAAGTAATTACCTTTTATGGCATATTCCTTATGCGGAGCAGATTTATATTGATACTCTCTGGCCGGACTACACAAAAGACGAATTTTATAATAATATTGAAGAGTATCAGAAAAGAAACAGACGATTCGGTGCAGAAAAAGCACAGAAGAAATGAGGATAACTGATGAAGAATGTTTACCAAAGATTGTTAATTTTCTTTTTAGGAATACCAATTGTTCTCGGACTCATATTTATTAATTTCTATAATCACCTTGTAATAAATATTATCATAATGATTTTTTCTGCTTTAGGTGCAAATGAATTTTATAATATGTTGATTCCAAGATACAAGCTGTTTAACAGACCATTAATCATTATCCTTACTGTATTACAGCCCTTCTGTTCATATATTTTCATATTATTGGGAATAAATTCCATTGTATGTTCCTGGATATTGATATTTGAAATACTTGTTTTAATGGGAGTAGAATGTTTTTCTGTAAAAGATTTTACTGATTCTGTTTCCAAGATTTCTTTAAGTACTTTGATTGTAATTTACTGTGGTTTTATGTTCTCATTCATTGTAAAAATCACAGGAATAGAAGATTATTCAACTCATTATATGTGTCTTTATGTACTCTTTGTTTTTATGTGTGACTCAATTGCCTGGTTCTTTGGAGTACTGTTCGGTAAAAACAGCCGTGGAATTGTTGCAGCAAGTCCTAACAAAAGCGTTGCAGGCTTTATAGGTGGTTTTGCAGGTGCAATTGTTTCTGCAATCCTTATGAAAATAATCTTTAAAGATGTTTTCCCTGGTGCATACTGGAAAATAATTCTTATAGCAGTATGTTGTGCTGCTTCTACAATTATTGGAGATTTGATTGAATCGGTTTTCAAACGCTCCTGCAATGTAAAGGACAGCGGAAAGCTTATTCCTGGTCGCGGCGGTATTCTTGATTCTCTTGATTCTCTGCTTGCAACAGCACCAGTTTTCTATACGTTAGCACACTTTTTATATCATATTTAATTTATTATGAAACGCGTTTTAGTTTTAGGAAGTACAGGCTCTATAGGCACAAATGCCATTAATATCATTTCTTATATGCCGCAGGATTTTATGCTTTGCGGCCTACAGGCTCATTCCAGCGAAGATAAATTACTCAAAATTGCAGAAAAATATAAGTGCCCTTACCTACTTTCTTCAAAAGATGATTCGCCACAGGCTTTCCAGAAGCTTATTGATGAAGCAAAACCAGATATTGTTGTAAACGGAATTGCCGGTGCGGCCGGTCTTATGCCTTCTAAAATTGTACTTGAAAACGGTATAAATCTTGCACTTGCAAATAAAGAAACAATTGTAATGGCGGGCAGTTTGATTAAACAGCTTGCAGTAGAAAAAAATGCAAAAATTATTCCGGTTGATTCTGAACATTCAGCAATTTTTAACCTTGTTGAAAAAATCGGAAAAGAAAATATATCTAAAATAATTATAACTGCAAGTGGCGGACCTTTTAGAACTTATACAAAAGAGCAGCTTGAAGATGTTACAGTAGAACAGGCTTTGAATCATCCAACCTGGCAAATGGGTAAAAAGATTACCGTTGATTCTGCAACTCTTGCAAACAAGGGACTTGAAGTTATTGAGGCAGCTTATCTTTTTGATGTTACAGCTGAACAGATACAGGTTGTTGTTCATCCGCAGAGTTTGATTCATTCACTTGTACGCACAAACGATGGAATGCTTTATGCACAGATTTCCGATCCAGATATGAAGCATCCTATTTTTGGAGCATTAACCTGGCCTGAAAACAAACAGACTTATCTTGAACCTTTTGAGCTTTTTGATACAACAATGACTTTCTTTAAGCCAAGAATGCAGGATTTTCCAATGCTGGAATATGCGTTTGAATGTGTAAAAGCCGGAAATGCTTATCCTATTGCTTTTAATGCTGCCAACGAAATTGCAGTACACGCTTTCCTTGATCAGAAATTATCTTATATGGCAATTTCACGTATAGTAAGAAGCGTACTCGATAAAAACTGGAGCCAGAAAATTAAAACTTTTGATGATGTTTTTGCTGCAGATGAGCTTGCAAGAAAGTATGCTAGGGAGCTGATATGAAATGGCTGTATGGTATTCTTTGCCTCTTCTTTTTGATTTTATTCCATGAGTTCGGACATTTTCTTGCTGCCAAGCTTTTTGGCGTAAAGGTTGAATCTTTTTCTATCGGTTTTGGCCCTATCCTTCTTCATAAAACTATTAAGGGAACTGATTACAGGCTTTCTTTATTCCCGCTTGGTGGTTACTGCGGAATGAAAGGTGAAAAGGATTTTAAAACCGCTATAGAAGAGCATTTGCCTGAAATAAAAGCTGAAAAGGATTCACTTTATGGTGTTCATCCACTAAAGCGTGCCGCAATTGGTTTTGCAGGCCCCTTTTTTAATTTTATTTTTGCCATAATTGCTCTTAGCCTTATAAATCTTATTGGTTATACCTACTACACTTATTCTAACCGCATTATTCTTGCTGATGAACTTTATGCCGAACAGTTTGCAGAAAACCCTAGTGCGGCTAAGATGGGCGGTTTACAAACGGGTGATTTAATCATAGAAATTAACGGTAAAGAAATCACTGATTTTTCTGAAATTATTGAAGAGGTTTCTATCCATCCTGATGAAGATTTAAAAATTAAAGTTGACAGAAATGGCAAAATCTTAAGCTATACAATACACACCCAAATGGATAAATCACAGGGAAGCGGAAAGCTTGGAGTAGCCGCCGATACAAGCGAAAAGCTTACAAAGCATACACCTAAGTATAATATCTTTACAGCCTTTGGAAGAGGCTTTTTAGATACAATAGATATGCTTGTTCTTACTGTTAAAAGTATTGGAATATTATTCAAAGGAATTGATTTACAAAATGCAGTTTCCGGTCCTGCAAGAGTTACAGAAATGCTTGGTTCAACAGTAAAGGATGGTTTTGAAGCAAGTGCAAGAATTGGCTTTGTGAGCATGTTTAATCTTATGGCTGTAATCAGTATTTCCCTATTTTTTATGAATCTTCTGCCAATTCCTGTTCTTGACGGCGGATTGATTTTAATTGCTCTTATTGAAACCGTAACAAGAAAAAAGCTGAATCCGCGCATTCAATATTATGTTCAGTTTATAGGTTTGGCATTTATCATATTTTTGTTTATAATTGGAACATACAGTGATATTTCATATTTTATTAAACAAGGAAAGCTGGCAAAATGAAAAAAACTTTTATACTTTTTCTTATACTGTGCACTTTTTTATTCACTATATACTCACAATCACACTTTTCTACCCAATCACATCAGGAAGCTGTAACAAATATAATTGATTTTTCACCTAAAAACTCCAGCGACACTTATTACCTTAGCTCTGGTGATGACGGCTTTTTGATTAATTGGTCAGATGATAATCAGGGTGAGCATTATCAGATTACTGATGTTGGAATTAAGCTGATTGCTGTTTCGCCAAATGGTAATGATATTGCTGTTTATGAAAGTGATGGTGGTTCTGTTAATAAAGTAAGCATCTGGGACTGGAAAAAGCTTACAAGAAAATGGCAGAAAAAATATACAGATTCCATCACTTCACTCGCCTTTTCTTCTAAGGGAACTTATCTTATTGTTGGAACTGCAACTGTAGATGGAGCTGAGTTCTTTAATACTTCAAATTGGACAAAAGTTAATAAAGTTAAGTCAAATACCGGAATTGTAAATTATATACAGACAAGTGGAACAGAAAAAACTGTAGTTTTCTATTCTCCTTCTGGCTATCTTTCTTATTACAATATGCAGAATGGTCAGCTTAAAGAAAAGTTTTTGATTCCTCAGGGACTTTCGCAGACACTTCTTTTTAACGACAGCATCTTTTTTGCAGGTGTAAGGGATGATGTAATTTACGTAATAAATGCTTACAAGGGAACTACAGTTTCTACAATCAATGCAAAAAATCCAATTATTCTTTCTTCATCTGAAGATAACAATCTTTACTATCTGGAATATGATGGTAAAAATAATTATGAAATTAAAATGCTGGAAAATCTGCCGGACCAAAGAGTTTCGAATCCGCGAATTGTAAAAAGCATGAAAGGTCCTCGTGGAAATGCTGCAATTACAACAGGTAAGAAAATCAATGCAGAAATAATTCTTGGAAGCAAAGCCGGAGCAATTTACAAGCTTGATACAGAACCGACAACTACTGTAGCTTCTATGTCTGAAATTACTGAAAATACTTATTCAAAGATTTATGATATGGAACCGGCACCGGAAGATTTTTACTTCCTTACAGAAAAAGCAATTTTCAAATCTTCTTATGATTCAGGACTTGTTGATAAGCTTGCCGCTACAGATGGTCAGACAAACATTATAACTAATACAGACAATAAAGTTATTTTATGGACAAAGGGCTCACGAAATCCTGTTGTTCAGATGGATTTGAGCAGAAAAACAAAGGAAACTTTATTTACTCCAAAGAGCAATATCCAGTCATTAAGACTTTCTTCAATTGGTGATAAAAAGTATTTGATTGAAATTGAAAGTAATACAAGTGTAAACCTTTATAATTTTGCAAACAAGAGCTTTATGGAAGTTTATTCTGGTACCGGTATTCAGGATGCAATCTTAACTGATGACGGAAATATGTACATTGCAAAAACTGCAGCTACAAATCCTAAGGTTCCACTGCTCTGCGTAAATCTTGAATCTTTGGAAACTGTTCCTATGTCGCTTATCGGTAATGTTTCTTATGCGCTTAGTACAGATGGAAAAATTATTTACGGTATTGTTTTACAGTCTGATGAAAATATCCGCAACACTTATGTTTATTCTTTTAATACTGCAACTAAAAAGGCGACTAATATTTTGAAGTTTTCCGAAGAGGATTCTGAGGCCTTTACATATCTTTACGGCAACGCCCTTTATACGAACATTGGCAAGAACAAGGTTTACTGCTACAACATTGCAAGTAAAAAGCGATTCAGCTATAACCGTTCAAGCTCCATTCCATTCAGAATTACGCAGAATGGAAACAGAGTTGTAATTCTGAATAATAACGGCAGTATTTCGTGGTGCAGTCCGACGGGGTCTAATCTGCTTGCTGACTGGTATTTGACGAAAGATGAACAGTGGTATGAATTTTAGCGTTCCCGATAGTTCTATGTTTACCGTCCATTTTATCTAGGAACGCTTGCAGTTTTGCATCCGTGCAAAACTGCTATCACTGGTTCGATTTCATTATTGCATCCGTGCAAAACTGCGGTCACTCGTTTAGTGCCAGTCGGCGGTGTTGATGCCACAGCCGCGCATTAGGGCTTCAGAGTAGACTGATTCGTAGCCACGGACTGAGAGTTCCCAGCTGAAGTCTTTTTGCATGCCGCGGAGCTGCATTTGTTTGATGTGGTCTTTTTTGTTATAATAGGCATACAAAGCCCAGCCTACGGTGTCGTATATGGCGCCAGGAGTAAGGGAATCGAAGAGAAAGCCTGTTCCTTCTCCTGTTTCCTGATTGTATTGTTCTACGGTGTCGGCAAGACCGCCTGTTCTGCGAACGATTGGCAACGTTCCGTAAAGCATTGAATACATCTGATTTAAGCCGCATGGTTCGTAGCGTGAAGGCATTAGGAAGAAATCTGAGCCGGCTTCTATTAAATGGCTGAGAGATTCATCGTAACCGATATAGGCACGCAAGTTTGGAAGCTGCTTTTGTAGAGTTCTGATTTCGTCTTCGCACCATTTTTCGCCGCTACCAAGAATTGCAAACTGGATTTCCATTGTGTTACAGATGCTGTAGATTGAACCGTAAGTTGGGGCAAAAACTTCTGCAATACCCTTCTGGTCTGCAAGACGTGTAATAATTCCTACTACCGGTACATCAGGGATTTCTGGAAGTCCCATTCGTTTCTGGAGTTCTTTTTTACACTTTGCTTTATTTGCAAGATTCTTATAATCATAATTTGCAGGAATGAGCTTGTCTTTTGAAGGATTCCAGGTTTCCAGATCACAGCCATTAAGAACACCGCGGATTACATCTGAACGAACACGAAGAAGTCCGTCCAAGCCGAATCCGCCGTCCATGGTCTGGATTTCTTTTGCATAAGTTGGTGAAACGGTTGTAATCATATCGGCACAGGAAAGAGCGGCCTGCATAAGATTGATGGAACCGTTGCGTTCAAAGCCTGCACCGTGATAAAGCTGCCAGTCAATTCCAAGAGCCGGGAAAGAATCCTTACCATACCAGCCCTGATAGCCAAGATTATGAATTGTGAAAACAGAAGCTGTATGTGCAAAATAACCGTTACGGCAAACGTGTTTTAAGAGAACAGGTACAAGCGCACAGAACCAGTCGTGGGCGTGCATAATATCAGGATACCAGCCTAAAAGTCGGCAAATCTGGAAGGCACCGTGACAAAGAACGGCTGAACGGTAGGGATTATCGTGGAAATCGGGTTCATATTTTGTACCATAAATACCATCACGGCCAAAGCTCTGTTCGTGGTCAATAAAATATACTGGAACTTGAGAGCCAGGAAGATTTGATTCGTAAACTTTTACCCAGGTTTCAACCTGGCCTGCCGCTACTGCAAGAGGTGCTTCTATTGGCTTGAGCTTGGAACGATCAATCTTATAATAACGCGGCATAACAATTCTTACGTCGTGACCAAGCTTTTTAAGTGAAATAGCGAGTGCCGAAACAGCATCAGCCAATCCACCGGTCTTTGCAAAAGGTACAGTTTCTGAAGTTACCATTAAGATTTTCATGTCATCAAACCTCCTGTGTTTGAGTTTTCAGTGATACAAGTTTTGCTATGCAAAACTTGAAGCGGACCATGTAACAGTTATTCGCTATTAATAAGCATTCGGGTCCGCTACAGCTCGTTTGAAAGCTTCCTTACTGTTTAAAATTGTTTTTTCGCTGCAGCAATAGGCGATTCGGAACCAGCCTTTTCCGCCGAAGCCGGAACCTGGAGCGCACAGAATATTGTATTTTTTAAGATGATTTGTAAAAGCCATATCATCATCATTCCAGCCATCAGGTACTTTTACAAAAAGATAGAAGGCTCCATCAGGAACAGCGTATTTTAATCCTGCATAATCCATAACTTCGCAGATTTCGTTGCGGCGTTTTTCGTAAAGGCTGTAATCGCAGGGGGCATTCCAGCTTTTTGCAATAACCTTCTGGAATAAAGCAGGAGCATTTACAAAACCTAAGATTCTTGTTGAAAAAATTGCAGCGGCTATGAAATCTTTTGCTTCAGGACATGCAGGATTTATACAAATATAACCTATTCTTTCTCCAGGCAGGCTGAGATTTTTAGCAAAAGAAGTTACAACTACAGCATAAGGATATTTTGGGAAAACTGAGGCAACCTTTTTACCGTAAGTGATTGCGCGGTAAGGTTCATCGCAAATTATGTAAGGATAGCGGCCTGTTTTATTACCGTGTGCTTCAAGAACGCTTACAACTGCCTGGATTTCTTCATCTGAATAAATGCGTCCGGAGGGATTATTCGGCGAATTGATTAAGATTGCAGCTGTTTTTTCATTTAAAGCTGCTTTTATTGCATCTGCATCGAGGCCGAAATCATCTTTAGTTTTTACACGGACGATTTCACCGCCACCATTATGAATGTAATGATCATACTCTGTAAAATAAGGGCACGGTACAATTACTTCATCACCATCGTTTAAAAGTGATTTTAGCGTAACGTTTAATGCACCGGCAGCACCAACAGCCATAACAACATTTGAAAAATCAACCGGAACACCCTGCTCCAGCGATGTTTTTTGTGCCATTGCTTGGCGGGCTTCTTTGTAACCAGCATTTGGCATGTATCCGTGACAAAGATGGGTCTTATCTGCGGCAACAAGCTTTATCTGCTCGACAACTGGCTCAGGAGGGTCTAAATCTGGATTACCAAGACTGAAATCAAATACTTTATCTTCTCCGTATTTCTGTTTTAATAAATTGCCTTCTTCGAACATTTTGCGGATTACACCGGCAGAAGGACTTTCAACTAGTTTTTTAATATTTTGTGAAATCATGCAAATATTATAGCACATAAATTAAAGTTAGAAAATAAAATGAATTCTAAATACTGTATGAAAGTGTACGAAAAATACTATCACAAAGAACCAGATAGACACTTTATAAACACTTAAACAAAAAATAGCTCCCAGTCGAGTTACGTCTTTCAAAACCGCACGTTCACGTGCTACACGCTGATGTGCCTTGTAATTATATACGTTTGCCGCTAAAGCGGCAGCACATCAGAGTGTTTTTGAAAGACGTCCCTCTCCTTCGCGCTATTTTTTTTGAACACTTTTTTTATATGTATCCTTTTATTTTATAACATATTTTTATTGAGGGGCCTTATTTGGGGGGGGGCGTTGCGTGGGTGTCCCCTGCTGAGGGGATAGCGGAAAAGACCGCAGCGAAGCGAGGACTTTGGAGAGCAAGGGGAGACCCCGTTAGGCAGCGTGTAGGTTTCGTTTAAGATTGACATAGTGTTATCCTCCATTCTGATTATTCCGGAAGGGAAAGTGTGATTGTCACATTCCCGTCACCGAGTATCTGTTTCAATTCTTCCTGCGTTATGTCATTGATGTGTCCGAGCTTCGTAAAATCATAGTGATTGGTATCGTAATACACGACAAAGCTGCTTCCCATAAAGAGTACAAGGTCTCCTGGTTCAGTAGTCAGATCCGTATTGTTGGAAGGAAGTCCTTTCCATAGCATTCCGACCTTTTCCATACCGCCATAGTCTCGCATATTAATGGTTATCGGTCCCCAATTCAGAAGGTGCTTCAATGCGGAAGCCGAAGAATTGTTCTCCATTGTCGCCGTATATGTCTGCCCGTTTATGTTAAGGTTCATCTGATACTCTCCCTCCGGGCGGACGTGCAGGTATCCGAACGGAGTAAATAACCAAAGAGCGATGACCACTATAACAGCAATGATTATGATCGGAATCATCCGCTTTCTCATTTTTCTCCTGATATCTGTTTTTCGCTGTTCATCCATATGGTTCCTCCGTCAAAGCGATTCATACTGTTTTTCGTCCACCGCTTCCAGCCATACGTTTTCCGTATTTTCACCGGGGACTTCAATGGACAGATGCGAGAACCACTTGTCCCTCTTGGCACCGTGCCAATGCTTGACCCCTGCAGGAATATAGACGATACTGCCTTTTTTAAGGCTTTGCGCTTTTTTGCCTTCTTCCTGATACCAGCCTTCGCCCGCTGTGCAGACAAGAATCTGACCTCCGTCCTTTTTGGCCTTATGAATATGCCAATGGTTGCGGCATCCCGGCTCAAAGGTTACATTCGCCACAAACGGCCTGCCTTTCTCAAAAGGAGTCAGCGGATTCAGGAAGCTCTCACCATCAAAATATTGCGCGAAGTTCACATTCGGCTGTCCCTTGCCGAAAACATTCTCCCTTACAAATGCAGAGTCTCCCGCTGGCTGCCATGCTTTATATTCAGGAAGCGCTGCATATTCTTCTTCTGAAACCGGACGAACAAATTCGTTCTTCAGATTTTCTCCGCCTATCTCCACGGCGATATGGGAGAACCAGCTGTCCTTTGCCGCGCCGTGCCAGTGAAGCACATCCGTGGGGATACTGACAACCGAGCCGGGTACCATACGGATCGGCTCTTTACCTTCCTCCTGATACCAGCCTTCACCGGCAGTGCAGATGATGATCTGGCTGCCACCCGTCGTTCCGCGATGGATATGCCAGAAGCACCTTGCTCCCGGTTCAAAGCTGACATTTGCGAGCATCATTGCATGTCCCGCCATCTTCAGCGGCTTCATATAGGTCTTCCCGGTCATGTTCTTGGCAAACATCACGTTGTAGATGCCGGTTCCGAGATAGTTTTCCTTCTTGAATTCTTTTTTCTCTATTGTTTTCACGGTGGATTCCTCCTTTTAATGTCCACGTGTTGATTATTCGTTCTACGGATAGTATGATGGGGAAAAGAAGCAAATACAATCTCCAGATTGTTATTCATGGCGATTACGCCACACATATTGAAAAGTGGATATTTTAAGGAGTGATTTTGATGGAAAGAAAAACAGACCTACGTGTTCTTAAGATAAGGAATGCGATAAAGAATACTTTCAAGGAAATGGTCATGGAGATGGATGCATCTGACATACAGATCAAGGAACTGACAGAGCGGGCCATGATCCACCGCAAGACGTTCTATCTGCATTACACCTGCATAGAGGCCTTGTACGAGGATATTCTTTCCGAGCTCTCAGAGGAATACTATAAGACCATCGACACAATACCGACTGATGCTCCGTTCACGGAAGTCAACCGCGTATTCTTTGAATTTATGGCTTCTCAGGAACCATATATGGAGAAGATCGTATGTGATCCCAGTTACCGTGAGTTCTCAGACAAATTCTTCATGTCTATGTTGCAACACAATCGTGCCCGCCATAACCCTTATGCGGCTTTTTCAAAAGAGGAGCAGAATATCATCAATACCTTTCTCGGGATCAGCTCCGTCAATCTCTACAGACACTGGGTACAAGATAAAAAGAGTCTCCCTTTGAAACATCTGATCGATCTGTCCGGAAAACTCTTTTATAGTGGTATCTCTTCAGTTTTATAACGTCCTATTATGGGTTCAGGATAATAACCGCAGCCAAAACCAGCGTAATCCCTATCCCCGATAAAACCGTTAATGTTTCTGAGAAATATATGATTCCGACAAGCGTTGCTACAACAGGTTCTATAGTTGCTATTATTCCGGTATAATCCATTATCCGTTTATTCTTAGCAACACATTACATATTTCGCTATTACTCTGCACAATCCATAAAGAACGAACGCAATTGTCGTCAAAACTGTCGTCAAAACCGTTCTTTCAGACAAACAAAAATCCCGAAAGCCCGTCATATAAGGCTTTCAGGATCTCAAATTTGGCGGAGACGGAGGGATTCGACCGACAGCTGCGACTTAAGTCTTGCTGTCTGATACCTTGCAAGCATCCGCTTGCTGCGGTCACGCATACGCACGAAGCATCCCCCGGATGCTTCTCTTCGGCGTCTGCTCCCCTCACGGGTTCGAATCCCCCTCACAAATTCATCTATAACTTGTTATGGCGGAGACGGAGGGATTCGAATTAGATAAATTTAATTCCATCCTATCCGAAACAATAAAATACGTAGCTTTCAGACTACAAAACAAGTCATTTTGAACGGGTCAGTCCATTTATTCCATTCTTTCTGGAGCTAATTGTCGTCAAAACTGTCGTCAAATAAATGTAGCAGATCATATGTTAATACTGTCCAATGGTGATATTTTATTCCATTAGGGTGTAACACTTTTTCACCCAGTCCATATTATTGAAATCTGATCATTTACATATACAAATCTTGTTTGACATTTACTAATTCTTCAGATGCTTTTCGGCAGAATTCTACTCGTTCAGTTTCTGTTAATGAATTCGAGAATAATATCTCATCTCCGACTATCATGAAATATCGTGAAATATCGTGAAAATGCAAGTTTTCCCACAGCAATCCAACCATCACGCTTGTGTACCAATCTTACCCAATTAAACAGTGTAATTACTGATACGTTGAAATCCTCGACATCATAATGATTATTAAGACAAAATGCCTCTTCAATGGTTTTGTTTTGCTGAGTTCTTTTACTTGCATTCCATGTTGATTATTCCGGAAATAAGCTTTTGCAGAGAGATCTTCCGTGTTCTTGTAAAGTTGCGATTCGGGTTAACGCAATAGTCTTCGGGTGTACCGGCAACTTCGGCTACGGCTGACGAAAGCAGACTCTTTACATGTTTGGGTTTCATGTAGCACCTCCTTGAATCTTCCATATAAGGATTCAAAGAGGCCGCACACTTGGGTACGCGTGTCAATCTCTAACTGCAAAAATCACTCAAAAAAGACCCCCATACCTTTGTGATATGAGGATCTTTGAAGAGACTGTCTTAACTTAATGACATTGGGCTCTCAGTGATTCAAATCACTTTTGAGACACCCCCACGGACATCCACTCTTATAGGTGGTAACTTTTCAATAGCGTATGCGGTCAACTTTTTCGTGAGCACCTGGTATACTTTTTCAGTAGCATTCACAGCGGAATTTGATTTCATGTTCAAAACGAGTTGTTGGAAATATGCATCTTAAACCGCATGATGCAATAGTCTTTCCCTGTTTCGGATAATACGCCGCGATTTTGGATGAACTATATATTCACCTGATGAACTTCTCCGGTTTTCCACTTTTTGAAATCAGGAGCCGGTACACCATCGTTTTCACTGATTTCGATAACAATTTCGCGAATAACTCTTTGATGTGTCACAACGAGAACAGCCTCTCCCTCCTCAAGTTTCGGTTTTATCTCATCGTAAAAGAACTTATGAACCCTCTTCCTAAAAGCTTCCACCGTCTCGGCTGCCGGATCCATTTGAAAACCTATGCTTCTTCTTTCCATGCGGCTTGTTCCCTGGGAGGAACCGAAAAACTGCTCTCTCAAAGCACTGTCTGATACTATCGGCAAATCCTTCTGCCCTATAGTGTCCAAAATTATATCAAGAGTCTGCCGCGTTCTGAGCAGGTCGGAAGTATAAGCTCTGTCAAATACAATCCCCTGTTTCTTCAAAAAAACGCCGCAGGTATATGCTTCCTCTTTTCCCTGTTCCGAAATCGGAAGATCTTTCCACCCTGTCAATCTATGCTGGGACGTCCAGACAGTTGCCCCATGTCTTGCCAAAAACAATCTGCCTTTCATGTCAGTCATTCATCAAATTCCTTATTTTACAACTCAGCGCTTCAATGGTCGTCACATCAGTAAAAATATTCTGGCCGGAAAACTTTACCGAGAATTCCTTCTCCACGGTTTCAATGAGAATATAATAGCCTATGGAATCAAGTCCTATGTCTAAGATCAGATCCATGTCCGGCCTGATATCAGGTATGTCACTTCCTCTTTCAATTATCATGATCAGTTTTTCTCTGATCTCATCGATACTCAATTCTTTTTACCTTTCCAAATCCTACGGTATCCGGCTTTGTCTTTAGAACATTGACACTCTTTATGTTTTTATAAGCCGGGAGCCGGCCGTTTACTCTTAAAACTATCCCGCGAATTTCTTCACAGCTATAAACATCCGAATAAATATCAGCAATTATGCTGTTCTCTTTTCCCCATATTCTGCAATAGCCAATACCGGGATCCGACATCAGAATGCTTTCAATTTCTTCAGGGCTTATGTTTTCCCCGTTCGAAAGCACTATGATGTTCTTCTTCCTGCCAGTGATAATCAGTCTATTCCGATCGTCAAGTCTGACCAGATCTCCTGTTTTCAGCCATCCATCGTGAAAAATCTCCCGTGTTGACTTCTCATCTCCGTAGTACCCCTTCATTATCTGAGGCCCTCTGACCTCAAGCTCTCCATCTTCTATCCTGTATTCAACTGCTTTGCAGATGCAGCCTACAGAATAGGGATCAAAATCTGTCCGGGAATGCATTGCGATTATCGGTGCACATTCCGTCATTCCGTACCCGGTGATAAGTTCTATTTTACTGCCTGCATACCATTCTGCCATCTCAGCTGTCAGCGGCGCTCCGCCGCAAAAAACAGTCCGAATATTATTCTTGACCAGATTGCTCTCTTCCTTTGAAAGATTGCTCAGATAAAACCTCAGCGCAAAAAGAAGACTCGGAACGAAAATCAGATAAGCCGGGCGAAACCGATTAATTGCCACCATCAAACTGCTGTCAGGTATTCCAATGACTGTTGTGTTACCCTCAATAAGCTGGTATATGACTCCACATGAAAGGCCATAACTGTGAAAAAACGGAAGGATCGAAAGAGCAAACGCATGTACATCTGAAGGAACAACATGACACAGGTTAAGAGTTGACTGCAGTATGCCTTTTTCGGTCAGCATGCAATATTTTCTTTCTCCGGTCGTTCCCGAAGTTCCTATCATAGTACAGACCCTGGAAGGATCATATTTATAATCCGGTATTAATTCATCATGGACAACCGCTTCTGTAATGAATTCCCGAAACTGATATACCGGGATTTCAGCACCTGTATTCTTTTCGCCGGATGTGAGCATAATATGACAATCCGTCTTCTTCAGTTCTTTTGCCAGTATCTCTCCTTCATCATCTCTATTAAGGAGAACAGCAATGTTACCGCTTATAATGATCCCAAAATACAGGCAGATCCATTCAAAGGAGTTGGCACCCTTTAAGGCAATATGCTTGTTTGAAGAAAAGCACTCACGCATATATCCGGCGATTCTATAAACTTTTTCGCAGAAAACGCGGTACGGCACACTGCGCTGAATATCCAGTTCAGATGTCACGATCAGAAATGCATCGCGTTCTGCGTACAGTTCAGCGGTTTTTCTGATGAGTTCCCCCATAGAACCATTTTCGAGCTGTTTCAACAACCTGTTTTTAGCTTCCGGATCAAATCCCGGTTTCTCTTCCATTATAGCAATTTCCTTTTCTCAATATCCGTTTCCAGGGCATTCATTATTATGTCCTTCCATTTGTCTATTTCCGGGTCGGATTTGCGCAGCGAATCCAGTCTCTCTCCGGCCATACGATACTGCATACTGTACTTTTCAGCAGCTTTGTCATAATCCTGTTCTTTATTGTCAAATGGGTCTTCGTTAAACAGTGTATGAAAAGCCATGACTCCGAAGGCAAAATAATCCACTCTTCGGTCTGCGTCTATCCCATTGTCGACCATCTGCTCAAGCGGCCAGTGGAGATATTTACCCGTTCCGAGAAACCTGTTCATATTCCGGGGCTTATAAATATTTAACTCATCTTCTCTTTTTACGCTACCAAAGTCTATTATCACAAGTCTTCCGTCATCTCCGGATATGATATTGGCAAGTTTAAAGTCGCGAATGACCATGCTTCCCTCTTTATGATCATGAAATGTCCTGAATAAGCTCTGTGCCATCACATATTCCTGCTCAAGGAGTTTCTTTCTCTCATCATAAGGCGCATGCTTTATACGATCCTTTAAGATAATCCCCGGAATATACTCACGGATAAGGTAATCCCCCCTCATTGAGTAACACAGCAGTTTGGGGACATATTCAAAGCCTCCGTTTTCATTCAATCTCTCCAGCACGATCGCTTCTTTCAGGATGTTGTGTCTGGCAATTTCTTTGCTTTCGTGTCTGGAATAATATGGAATCTTAATGAAATACTGAGCCTGACCGATTTCCACCTTATAAAGCAGCCCCTGGCCTCCGGCAGCAGACAGAACAGGAGTTACGGATGGATCAAGTACCGCCAGGGCTTCTTCAAGTGATTCCCGCGTCAGGGGATCATTCTTTTTTGAAGCCACAAACTCTTCCCAGTTTTCTTTCATATTCTTTCAAACTCACCTTTATTTATAAGTTTTATATTACGATACAGTTCTGTCCATCTCACTCTGGCATTTTTTATATCATATTCATCCAGACTGCATGCAGCTGTCTTTATATAACGCTCCATACAACCAATATTTTTCAGCGTAGACTGAGCAAGCGCTTCCGGATCATCCGGCGGAACAATTATCCCGTTAATACCGTCACATATCAGATCTGTTATGTGACCGCTCGCTGTAGTGACAACACAGGTTTCAGCTTGCATGGCATTCAAAAGAATCTGCGGAATACCCTCTGCATTTCCGGTGATATCTTTTCTTGCAGGATGCCAAAGTATGCCGCATTTATCCAGAACTGCTTTCATTTCTTTCATTGGAAGAAAGCCATGCCAGATTATGCGGTCATTTACGCCGCATTGTTCTGCAAGAACTTTAAGATCTTTTTCCAGTTCACCCTCCCCGATTATATCCAGCTTATATTTCTCCGGCATATAACACAGAGCCTGGATGGCGATATCTATTCCTTTTTTGGGGATGAACCTGCCCACAACGGCAATACGATATCTGTCCTTATTCTCTTTTCTCCCGTAATCTTCTCTTATAGTCGGCGGGAAAACAGCAATTCTCCCTCTAAAGCCCAGACTGCTCATAAGCCTACGGTCGCTTTCGCACACAACCGTAATCATTGCTGCATGATTGGCAACCTTTATAGTCTTCTCAGTGAGATCCGGCTGAAGTATTTTTGAATTGGTATCATTTCCGCCCTGGAAAGAGAGAACATACGGGATTCCGTATACATATGCTGCAGCGCAAAGCATCAGAGCCGGTTCTCCGTCAAAAACAGCGTGTATCAAATTATATTTTTTATAAAAATCCTTGTAGAAAGGCAGTTTATCAACAGTTATAACATGCGGATTGCCCAGAGCAACATAGATCTCGTTTTTCATCACTGTCTTTGCCGCAAAATCATACCTTACCCCTGCTTCCATCAGCGCCAGAAGCACATCCGAAACAGCATAATGTGTGTTCTCTATGATGTTGTGCTGATAAAAAAGACAATACTTGCGAAGAGATTTCAGGAAGAGTTCTCTGTCCATTCTATAAATGACTTCAGCATTTCCTTCATTCTCATGTTTCCATACCGCACAGCCGAGATCTGTACATATTTTGCGAGACAGAGAGTTGGTCTCCAAAACCCTTGCCGTGATATATGTAACAGGAAAGTTGAGGAATACATAGTCGATCACGGCACGGCATGCGTCTCTCATGATCACTGAGGCTCTCTCTTTCCCGTACTTATGAATAAGCTCTTTCATGGCAGGAAGATAGATTGCCAGCCTTCCAATATCTGCGCTTTCACCATTCACGGTATATCCTATTGTACCTATGAACTGATCATCTGCAGCAGTAACCGCAAGAATAGTATCTTCGGGATCATACCTGTGTTCCCTTATCCATTGCTCACTTTCACTGTCAGATTTCAGGGAGGAAAAAAAGGCTTTGCAATTCTGTTTGCGTGTTTCAGTACAAAGCGGTATGTACCTGTCTGCAACCGTAGTAATTACTATATCCGCATATTTTATACATATACCCATTATTATCTTCTCTTCAGTATGTTATTAAAAAGTCTAATATATGCTCCTGTCTCTATCTCAGGTGTAAACTCATGAGCTATCGTATCCACAGCTTTCTTTCCCATAATGCTGATCAGATTTCTGTCAGCATAAAGATTACGGATGGCTTCGACCAGGGCCTGTGTATCATCAACGGGTATAAGTATCCCATCATGTAAATTTGTCAGTACATCTTCGAATATTTCAGTTCCGATCACCGGGAGACCTAAAGCCATGTTTTCCAGAACTCCGTTTGCCATCCCGTCATCACTGCTCGGGAAGCATCCTGCGTCGGTAGCTGCTATAAGAAAAGGCACTTCATCTCTGTCGCATTGTCCGGTCACCTGTATGATATTTTTCTCCTTCAGCTTATCCCAAATATCTCCGATAAGTTTCCTTTCAACGTTGCCAAGATCAGGTCCTATAACCAGAAGACGCACTTTGTCTTCCGGGTCATTGATTAAGTCCAGTGCATGGCAGAGCGTCACCACACCTTTTTTCTCTCTTAAAGATCCTGTGAAATTCAGGATCAGGTCCTCTTTATTCCAGTTGTATTTTTTTACAAGCTCAGCTCTTGTGCCGGTTCGATCAGTTGTCTTTCTAATATTTGCAAGATCATACGAGTTCTTTATTACAAGACTCTTTTTATCCATATCCGGATATGCTATGAGAAGCCGGTTTCTGAGATGCCTGTTAACACACACGATGGCATCAGCACTGTCCATGACCCAATACACGGGAGCAAAACGCGTGATATCAAATATATTTCGCCCTATATCATTTCCTCTTACCCCCGCCACCACCGGGAGTTTTAATTCATTGGCCACAAGCTGAGCGATGAAGCCAGCATTGATAATATAAAATGACAACAGTATATCAGGCATATCATTTTTAAGGATCCTGATCATCTGATTGAATGCTCTTCGTCTTAATACCGCCTTATATTTCTCAGATACTCCTCCGGCAGGAATGTGGGGATTTTTCAGGAAAAACGGCCCAATCCGATATACTGTGACGCCCATATCTTCTTCCTTAATAAGCAGATCCGGATCAGTTACATCATGTGTATTCTCGAAGGTCAATACAGTAACATCATTTCCGGCTTTTACAAGATTTCTGGCTACTCTTTGAGCAGATGTAGCAACTCCGCCGGACATAGGCGGATACGCTTCGCTTATTAATCCTATTTTCATATTTTCAGTCCTCTTTAAGTATTCCAATAAGAGTATTAATAATGTATTGTCTCTCTGAATCTGTAAGAAATGCATGGATGGGCAGGGAAATGATATGATCTGATACGTATTCAGCCCTGGGGCATGTTCCTCTCGCGTAACTGTACATGCTATATCTGGTGTTGGAAATATAGTGAACTCCACATTCTATACCTGCTTCATTCATTTTATCAATCACCCGGTTTCGGTTGTCTACAAGTATCTGATACAGATGATGAGAAGACTGGCAATCATCCGGGATTCTGACAGACGCAGCAAGATTTCTGTATGGCGCAAGCTTTTCGTCATAATATGATGCTATATCATCCCTTATAGCGTTATCCCGATCAAGAAATTTAAACTGTGCTAACGCCATAGCTGCCATAACAGAATTACCATGATACTTATAACCTGTAAATTCCACATTATAATTCCAACGATAAGCCTTTTCAGAATCACGATCATAGGTTCCCTGGTTAATCCCCAGCCAGGCTTTTTTCCTGGCTTGTTTACTTAATTCGGGACTGTTAAAACAGAGCATACCACTATCAGCAGTCGAAAGATTCTTTACGGCCTGAAACGAATAGCAGACCGCATCTGCTTCCCTTCCGGCGACTTCTCCCCTGATCTTTGTACCGACCATATGAGACGCATCCAAAATAAGCTTCAGGCCATTTTTCCTGCAAGCCATTGCAATATCCGGATATCTTCCTGCATTTCCGCCTATTCCGACAAAAAGAACGGCACGAGTTTTCCGGCTTATCCTGCGTTCAACATCTAAAGGGTCAAGGCAGTTGGTGTCGTCAATATCTGCAAAAACCGGTTTCAGTCCATTATGAAGTATTGCATGATTAGTAGATACAAAAGTGTTAGGAGTAGTTATTACCTCATCACCGTCATCCCATCCATATTCTGTCTTAAGTACGTCTAGTGCCAGTTCTAAAGCAGCTGAACAGGAATTCAGAAAAAGTGCATTATTCTGTCCTGTATATCTCATCCATGCCTCTTCAAACTGTTCAGTTTTAAAGCCATTGCCTGTCCAGCCTATTTCAAGGCATTCTCTGATCTGATCAAGGCATTCCTCTACATGATATTTTGGATAAAACAGGCGAATTCTTTTGTCGATACCAACTTTTTTCCCCATGTGTTCCCCATTTTTCAATCTGAATAGTAGCATGATTGAAAAAAACACGCAACAGCATAGAGAGCAAAAAAGTATTGTAAAGAGCCAAACTGCTATGCCCTCCGAGAAAAAACGGCCGTTTCTTTCTTAAGCAACTACATTTGTGGTGGTTTTGAGCGCTATATCACTGAGAAAAAAACAGTCTTCCCCTCAAAAACACGCTGGATATCGACGGGTTGACTTGTACGGTGACCGACTCAAGCAGTTTAGCCATGTTAAAGGAGAGGTTTGAACAGCACATGGAACAGCGTCGAGCGGCGGAACTGAACGCGGCGCAATCAACGAAGCCGAAAATCACGAAGATCCTGCTGATCATTCTGGGCGTGATTGCGTTATTCTCCTGCTGATGATGCCTGCATTTGGAGTTTTGTTCTTAGGCGGCGGATATTGTTTCAACAAATCCTACAAAGACATAAGAACGACGTAGAGATTTCTTCAGAAATATAACTTCGTTCAAATCATTCTTCATCGTATTCGATTTTTGTGCTATCAAAGGGACAGCATACAAAATCTCTTGTAATCGCAGGCTATAGCACAGCCCTATACTCCCCATCAAAGCAGCACATTCATATCATAGTTCACTAGGCCAACCACCGAACAAAACACATCCGGATAGTCTCTCCCGGCAATTCTCTCCACCTTGAAGCCGGTCTCCGTAATATACTAATCCGCATTCATTCCGAAAACTCTCTTATGATCATTCTGTCTGAACCGTTCAAGACACTCCTCCCCGTCGAATGATCCTGTACATTAAGGATGTTTTTCGATACAAAAACACTTGCATTCTTTTCAAACCAGGTGGACGGATCCTGTGTCGGGGCTTCAAGTTTTTTAGAAGAATAGAGTATATTGGGGTCCATGTTTTCTTATCGGCTGGGATTGAGTCTTTCGTCTCGTATACCAAAGTCACCTGCCTCACCATCGACTCCGTATCCTGTCATAAGGCATTGTTGTCAAATTCACCAAATGAGCATATACTAACTAAGCTGATAAACAAACACACAAGTAAATTGTTGCCATTCACAACACATTGTGTCACCGTTCATCAGGAGGACCTCATGAAGAAGTTTTCTCTCCCTCTCCTCTCGGAGACCATAATTGCAAAAAGAAAAGCCATGGACCTCTCACTGACCAAATTGGCCAAGCAGACAGATATCAATCGTTCCGTTCTCTCTAATCTCGAGAATCAGACCTACACTCCAAGCATGGAACAACTCCGAGCATTAAGTGAGGCGTTGGAGTTTGATCCTACCGCTATGTTCATAGAAGAGCCTGTCGTGCCCTCTACTTCAACGAAAAGCTACAACATCGCCGTCGCCGGAACTGGCTATGTCGGGCTTTCTTTAGCGGTTCTTCTGGCTCAGCATAACAGTGTTACAGCCGTCGATATTCTCCCGGAAAAGGTTGAAAAGCTAAACAACTTCATCGCCCCTATCCAGGACGATTATATAGAGCAGTATCTCCAAGAGGCAAAGTCCGGCACTCGAGAACTCAATCTCAAAGCCACGACTGATGGGGCTAATGCATACAAGAACGCTGACTTTATTATTGTTGCTGCGCCAACAAACTATGACCCTAAAACCAACTATTTTGATTATTCTGCTGTTGAATCTGTAATCAGTCTTGTGCTTGAAGCCACCAAAAGCAAGAAGAAAAGGCCAACCATTGTAATCAAATCCACAATTCCCGTTGGTTATACAAAAAGCGTTCGCGAGAAGTTTCATGCCGATAACATCATATTCAGCCCGGAGTTTCTAAGAGAATCAAAGGCCCTGTATGACAACCTTTATCCTTCTCGAATCATTATCGGTTGTGATCCGTCTACCGAAGAGGCTTCGCACATCTTTGCCACGCTCCTTCAGCAGGGGGCAATCAAGAATCCGATTGATACCCTTTTCATGGGATATACCGAGGCAGAAGCCACTAAACTCTTCGCCAATACTTACCTCGCACTACGAGTTAGTTATTTCAATGAGTTGGACACTTATGCAGAGGTGAAAGGACTTAACACAGGAGAAATTATAAAAGGTGTTTGCCTCGATCCGCGTATCGGTGATTTCTATAACAACCCTTCTTTCGGCTATGGCGGATACTGCCTCCCGAAAGATACGAAGCAGCTCCTTGCCAACTATCAGGATGTGCCTCAGGACATGATGACCGCCATCGTCGAGAGTAACCGAACCAGAAAAGATTTCATCGCAGATCGCATCCTGGAGATTGCCGGCACATACGGGAACAGCGAATCCTTCTCTGCGGATAAAGAGAAGAAACAGAGAAAGGTCATTGTCGGCGTCTATCGTCTCACGATGAAAGCCAATTCCGACAACTTCAGACAGTCTTCCATCCAAGGAATCATGAAGCGCATCAAGGCCAAGGGCGCCACCGTCATCATCTATGAACCAAACCTCGAGAACGATTCCACATTCTTCGGAAGTAAAGTCGTAAATGATCTGAAAAAGTTTAAGAAACAAAGCAGCTGCATCATTGCCAACCGGTACGACAGTGTTCTGGATGATGTAGAAGAGAAAGTATATACCCGAGACCTGTTTAGGAGAGACTAGTATGAAGCAGCCCATCGATCTTAACGAAAAAAATATTCTTGTGACCGGTTCCCCAGGGTTCATCGGCGCCAATCTGGTGATGCGTCTTCTAGATGAACTTCATTCCGGGAAGGTTATCTCTCTGGACAATATGAACAGTTATTACGATCCGAAGCTCAAAGAATACCGGCTGGAACGGATCAATGAGAAAGCAGCAGCTTCTCAGGCCGATCACCTCTTCATCCGAGGCAGCATCACTGATAAGAACCTTGTCGACAGAGTCTTTGCAGACTACAAGCCATCCGTCGTGGTGCATCTTGCGGCCCAGGCCGGCGTACGTTATTCAATCGACCATCCGGACTCCTATATCGAGAGCAACATCATAGGCTTCTTCAACATTCTCGAAGCCTGCCGGCATCACCCCGTCGAGCATCTGGTTTATGCCTCTTCCTCCTCCGTTTACGGAGGCAACACGAAGGTTCCCTTCAGCACGGACGACATGGTCGACCACCCCGCGTCACTCTATGCCGCCACGAAAAAAAGTGCTGAATTACTGGCACACAGCTACTCGAAGCTATACAACATTCCTTCGACAGGTCTTCGTTTCTTTACCGTATACGGACCTGCCGGAAGACCGGATATGTTCTACTATTCATCCGCAAAGAAACTCGTAAGAAACGAGACGATCAGGATATTTAATTACGGTCACTGCCAACGCGATTTCACATACATCGACGACATCGTCGAAGGCGTGTACCGTGTCATGCAGGGTGCCCCGGAGAAAGCCAATGGTAACGATGGTCTTCCAATCGCCCCATATGCCATCTATAACATCGGAGGAGGCACTCCGGAAGAACTTCTGGATTTTATCTCGATCCTGCAGGAATCCCTCGTTCACGCAGGCCTGCTCCCGCAAGATTATGATTTCGAAGCACATCAGGAACTCGTCGGTATGCAGCCCGGTGATGTGCCGGTTACATATGCGGACAGCAGTGCCCTGGAGAAAGACTATGGGTTCACGCCATCGATCGGACTGAAAGAAGGTCTTGGCAAGTTTGCGCGATGGTTCGCCGAGTATCATCAACCATAAGACCGGCTTCGGGCTGAACAAGAGGAATCGACATCACGACACTGATAGATGGTGTCGGATCGTTTTTCTCTCGTTCTCACTATTTGGCACGACTCTATCCTTTTCGTCTCCTCTTTAGGCGGAAGCCCGAACCCACTTTCACACGCTATATCAGTGTCAGTTGACTGAATGTACCTATGAAGACACCTGATATATAAGGGTTTATAAGTTATTTGGGTATAAAAGTCGACCGATCTTCTATTTTTATACCCATAACTCGACTAAGTTTACAATAATGAAAGCACCTGAAAACACGGCTCTGCCGGGTTTTGTGAACGAGTGGTCAACCCCGGTTGTACCTACTCCTTTATCCTGCTTACAAATCGGCACCTTCAATATCTATCAATAATCAGCACTTCAACGTGTCAAAATCAAGTAGGGAAAAGAAACAGAACTGTTGGTGGGTCCGGGCATCTGCCCGACATGCAGTGTCCTTGTGTACAAGGACGCGACGCTTGCCTTAAACCAAATGCAATTTCATCTGCCCCTACCCACGGTTCACATATGACCCTGCATTACATTGAACTTATTCACTATAAAAGTTTATATAACTGAACCTCTTTATCAAAACCTTGTTAAAGGTAGTAATAGAGCTGCACAAGGCGGATTCAATAAAGATGATTTGAATGTGTTAATGTTCCCACTACCTCCTCTCGAAGAGCAGCATCGTATTGTTGCCAAAATAGAAGAACTTCTTCCTTATGTTGATCAGTTGGCAAAATAAGAGTTTGGATGAGATGGATGTTCAATCCGTCTCCTTTTTCTTAAACGTTCGAATAAAAAGAGCAGGCACAATGCCTGCTCTTTTCGTTACCAGTTTAATAATTTGTTCTGGTTGTAACAAGAACGAACGCGGAACTGATGATGAAAACATCATAGTTCCGGGGTTCGACTTGTCGTGCTTTGGCGGAGACGGAGGGATTCGAATTATCGAAAAAACCTTCCACTCTGTCAATAACACGCAAAATAGGCACTTTCAGGCTTATATTTTGTGCAAACCCAGCTCAGTCAGTCCACTTTTTCTATTGCTGACGACATCAATTGTCGTCAAAACTGTTGTCAACATTCCTAACGATAGTGTGCATAAATGCGTCTTTGTCGATTATAATGCGAGATATCTCACTATCGCAATGATAATGTAACCTCCACACTCCCATCACCAAGGATGTTTTTCAGCTCCTGCGCAGTGATGTTATCAATCTTGCCGAGCCTTGTAAAAGTCCAGGAGTTTGGCTCATAGTAAATCACAAATGCGCTGCCCATATAAAGGATCAAGTCTCCGGCTTCCGTGGTTATTTGCTCATCGTTTGTTGGGAGGCTGGTTCCGATATCTCCAACCTTTTCCATATCACCATAATCGCGCATGGATATTGTCATAGGACCATCTTCAAGCAAATTTTTAAATGCTTCCCCTGATGAATTCTGTGCAAGTGTTGCGGTAAGCGTATGTCCGTTTACTGATATAACGATTTGATTATCTGTTGCATTCATGTTTGAATCCCCCATCACTGCATTCCCCGTATCATCTGACGTTTCTATGGGGATACCCGACTCAAATGTCTCAGGCATTTCATCCCGACTTATCTGTGCCGTGGTTTCTGCATCCGATGTCAAATCTGTTTTGCTTCCGGCATTACCACACCCGCACAGTATGGAAAAGCAAAGGCACAGAGAAATTATAAGCGCTGTATTTTTCTTTAAATAAAGCATGTTTATTTTCCTTTCAATCTCTCCACACCCCCGCCGCCGGTGATGGCAGTTCGGAGTATGATTCCATATTGTTCTGATATTTCATTCTACTGATTCCTCCTTATTATTCTGCCAAAGAAATGGTGAGATTTACTCTCTCCGGCATATTCTTTGCCAATTCAAGATCTTCGTCGTTGATGTGTCCGATGATCATCATGTTCTTATAGTCTTTGGATTGTTCCTCGCCACCATAAAGCAGAGCGAACCACCCGCCGCCAAGACTGATATCTCCGTTCTTCCAGCCTGCTTGTGTTTCCAGCGGATCGTAAAGTCCGCTGGCTGCAGTGCAGCAATAATCGATGCCGCTGTCGTACCCGCTGGCGGTGAACGGCAGACGCTTCTCAAAATCTCTGGCGGCGACCGTATCGTTCAGAATCGCTCTGAGGATCGTTTTGCCATCCGTAATTCTGATTTCTCTCATCTTATTTTTCCTCTGCGTAGACCTCTTTTGCCATATTGAATACCGCCCAAGCCTTCGGCCACCCCGCATAGAAGGCCACATGGGTAATAGCGGCAGCCATTTCCTTCTGCGTAACTCCGTGTGCTTTTGCGTTCATGATATGGAACTTAAGCGAGTTGTCTGTCAGTCCCTTTGCCATCAAAGTCACTACTGTGATGAGGCTTCTGGTCTTAAGGTCAATGTCCTCATTGTTCCAGTTCTCTCCGAAAAGCACATCGTCATTGAAGTGCGCAAATTCCGGAGCAAAGTCTCCAAGTGCCTGCCTTCCTGCTGTCTGTACTATCTTTTCTGCCATTTCTAAAACCTCCTTTTTTACTTGCCGCTGAATACCGGCATGATTTTCATCATTCCATATCCTTTGATTGGTGCGATATTCTTGAGCGTTTCCATATCCTCATCGTTGATTGTGAAATCAACGGCGGCGTTTTCCTTCATATGTTCAGGATTCGCGGTCTTTGGAAGCGCCACAGTGCCGAGCTGCAGATCATAACGGATACAGAGCTGTGCCACCGTTACTCCGTACCTGTCTGCCATGACTTTTATCTCCTTGTTTTTAAGCACTTTTCCGTGTGCGATGGGCGCATAGGCTTCCACAAGTATGCCGTTCTTTTCGCAGAAAGCGATCAAATCAGCAGGCGTATTGCTGATATGACAGAGCACCTGATTGACCATCGGCTTGATCTCACAGTGGTCAAGGATGTTCTGCAGGTCGTCGACTAGGAAATTAGATACGCCGATCGCTTTCAGCTTTCCTTCTTTGTAAGCTTCTTCCATCGCTTTCCAGACCTGAACATTTTCTTCAAAGAATCGGTCCTTTTTGTTTCTCCATTTCTTCCAAGGCTGGGGAGCGTGGATGATGACAAGGTCGAGATAATCAAGCCCGGTCTTGGCAAGGATGTCGTCGATGGCCTTCTTTGCATCCGCATACGACTTTGCCTCAGCGGCGATCTTGCTGGTAACAAAAATTTCCTCTCTCGGCACGCCGCAGGTACGGACGCCTTCTCCGACACCGGCCTCGTTCATATATGCCTGAGCGGTATCGATCAAGCGGTAGCCGAGTTTTACGGCGTTTCTGACAGCTTCTGCTGCATTCTTATCATTGATAAACCAAGTGCCAAGTCCCCTTCCTTAATTTATTGAAACTAAATGCCAATTGAACTATAATGGAGGTGTATTATGAAACATAGATTTTTGATTCCGGTGCTTTTTCTGGTGATTTTGCCGGTTTATTCACAATATTTTAATTCAAACCTTACAGATGCTGAAAAAAAGATAATTTCCAGTGGTGAGATTTATATTAAGAACATTAATTTTCAGAAAAATATGTGTCTGAATCATGGAATAAACAAGAACGGAGATATTCTTATTCAGGAAATTAAGGATTTAAGCCCTAAATATCTTGCTGAGGTTATTCAGATTAAGCCTTATGCGGGAAACGAGGATTTACCTGAGCGGCTTGAGGACCTTTTGAACAATGTTTCTGATTATGCAGGTATTCCGTATTATTCTGAACGGGCAGAAGCCTGGTATGATTTGTACAGTTCGGCAGAAATTGTAAATCGTACACAAAAAGGCAACAGAACTGATATTGATGCTGTTTTTGTAATGGAGCCGTTTGATGTGGTTCAGGAAAAAATCACTATGTACAACGAAGATGAATCGATTTTGTACTTTGCGGTAAACCAGAACAAGCTGCGTTATCTGGATAAGTTTGACTGTATCTGGCCCAAAAAAATGAAAATCTGCATTCTTCTGTTCCGCGACGGAGACAACTGGGTACTTTACGGAATTGGCGGTGTAAATGCTCCACGCATTCCGCTTTTTACGGAGAGGATTCAGGTTTCGTTTATAAACAGGATTAACACATTCTGCAGTTTTATATTTAAGAAGCTTTAGGAGTTTTTATATTATGGTTTGGTTGATTGGTTGTAAGGGAATGCTCGGTACTGAGGTGGCAAAACAGCTGGAAGAAGCTCATATTCCATTTGTTGGTACTGACAAAGAGGTGGATATAACTAATCCTCATGCACTTGAAGATTTTGAAGCTAATGTTGAACGGGAATCTTACCTGCAGTACGATAGTGCCGACAGGCATATCCGCTGGATTATAAACTGTTCGGCTTATACTAACGTTGATAAAGCTGAAGAAGATGTTGAGCTTGCAGAAAAGCTTAATGCTGTTGGTCCTTTGAACATTGCACGAGTTGCACGCAAGATTGGAGCTAAGCTGATTCATATTTCTACTGATTACGTTTTTAACGGACGTGGAACTGAGCCTTACACAGAGGAAATGGAAAAAGACCCGCTTGGTGTTTATGGAAAGACTAAGGCAGAAGGTGAAGAAGCCGTTCAAAAGGAAATGAACCAGTATTATATCCTCAGGACTGCATGGCTTTATGGTTTTGACGGTAAAAACTTTGTTTATACTATGACTAAGCTGATGAATGACCGTGATTCCATTAAGGTTGTAAGCGACCAGTTTGGAACTCCTACTTTTGCAGAGGATTTAGCTGGAGTTATTATTAAATTGATTAAAAAATCAGACAGTGCTAAGGAGATTTTTGGTAAAAAGAGTGCTCCGGCGTTTGGAATCTATCATTTTACTGATGAAGGTGTGACAAATTGGCACGATTTTGCTGCTGAGATTTACAGACTGGGAACTAAGTTTGGACGGATTAAGAATAAATGTAAGGTAGAAGCCTGCACTACTGAAGAATATGGCGCAAAGGTTCAGAGACCACACTATTCGGTTTTGAGCAAGGCTAAAATTGCAAAAGAGCTTAAGATTAAGATTCCAGACTGGAAAACAAGCCTGGAAAAGTTTATTAAATCTGGCAGATTTGATGTGAAATAATTTATGAAGAGACTTTTTTTTATTTCGATTTTGCTTTTATCATCTTCCTTTTTGTTTAAGGGATTTTCGCAGGAAGCGTTGAAATCTACGGAAGAAGAATATTACGATATGCTTTCGTTGAGCGGACTTGTAAAACGGAGCTTTTTGAATTACCGAACCTTGTCCGATTCTAAATGGGTGTTTAATGAAGATGTAACAATGGATGTTGAAAGTTCTGAATCTGAGCTTTTTCATCCATGGGAAAATATTAATCTTGGAACAACCTACACTCTTTTTACACTTGATAAAGAAAAGCTCAATTTTTATGAACGCGGTGTAAATAATTCCATCACCCTGAAAATATACGGGCCGGAATGGTATAACAGCTACAACACGGATGCACCATGGGGCGGTAACGATGGAGCTTTGTGGCAGGGACGCGGATACAATACAAGCTTTACGGCAGGTGTTCGGGCAGAAATGTTCGGTTTTGATTTAACCTGTAAGCCACAGGTAAGCTTTTCGCAGAACAAAGAGTTTGAGATTATGAAGTCAAAAATTGGAAATGGCTATGGCTATTTCTGGGGAGCCTGTGACGCACCTCAACGTTTTGGCGATTCATCATTCTGGACTTATGACTGGGGCGACACGGAACTGCGTTATTCCTGGCATGCTTTTACTGTTGGGGTTGGTACTGAATCTATATGGCTAGGGCCTGCTCATGAAAATGCACTTCTCTACTCTAACAATGCTGCAACATTTCCAAAAATTGATTTTGGTTTAAAACGTACTGAAGTTATTATCCCTATTCCCAAACCAAAGCATACAATCCAGCAGTTCAAGCTGCCTAAATCAGACAGAAACTTTGATTTTTACAATTTAGACATTGGTGAACTTGAAATGCGAATGTGGGTTGGAAAACTCAAAGAATCTGATTATTTTGATACAAATCCCGATAACGATGATAGACAGTTGACCGGCTGGACAATTTCGTATTCACCATCTTTTTTAAAGGGACTTACACTTGGGTTTAATAAAACACTTATGTGTTATTGGGCTGATAAATACTGGTATTACTATCTTAATCCTTTTTATAAAGGTAATGTTGTTAACACAAATGAAGCAAAACAGGGCGAAGATCAGAAGGCTTCGTTTACAGTTGAATGGCTTTTTGAAGAAAACCAGTTTGATTTTTATTCGGAAATTGGTGTAGATGATTATACTTCCAAGGGCCTGAAGATTTATGAATATGCAAGGTTTCCGTTCCATACTATGACATATACTGTTGGTATTAAAAAAGGAATTGATTATAAGGATAAACGTTTTCATGGTCTGCTCAATTTTGAATGGAACTGCACGGAAGCAAGCCAGGATTACCAGATGTGGCCTAATTCAGGGTATAATTTTGGATTCCACGGTCAAATCAAACAGGGCTGGACAAATAAAGGACAATGGCTTGGTTCTTCTATAGGCTATGGCGGAAATAACCAGTATTTATCTTATACTTTGTTTACTCCTTTTGGTTACGAAAAGCTTTTTGTTGGAAGAAATAATCCAGACAACAATTATATATGGGCTAAATGCGTAGAAGGTTCAACAGCATATACTTCTATTCACTATTTTACAGCCTTTAAAGCAAATCTTTATGTTGGACTTGAAAGCTTGTGGTATGTTATTCCAGATTTATCGCTAAAAGCTTCGTTTATGTATGATTTGCTTATAAATCCTCTGTATAATCCGGGATTGTCTGATAATGGTGCTTACAGGGAATATACTTATATAAATAACTTTGTATTTGGATTTACCGCAAAGTATAGGTTTTAATCTGATTTAGTTTGATTTAATTTGATTTTATTTGAATAAGGGTGATGATTAAGAAATTATTTACTTTTTATGTATTATTTCTTTTATCTTTCTCAATTTCTGGTCAGGAAGCATTAAAATCTATTGAAGAAGATTATTATGATTTTCTCTCTCTTACAGGGGTAACGGAACGACCGACGCTTGGTTACAGGACGTTGAGTGATAGTGTATGGAAGTTTAATAATGAAGAAAATGATTCTGAAGAAGATGAAGCTGCAAATCCTCATCTCTGGGAAAATAATAATCTGGGGACAACCTTTACCATATGGGAAGCTTCATCACCAGTTGAAAATGGTTTTACCCGTGGAATAAATCAATCTATAAAGTTTCGCATTTATGGGCCGGAATGGTTCAACAGTTATAATACAGCTGTGCCTTATGGTCAGAATGATGGAGCTTTGTGGCAAGGACGCGGATATAATACTTCGCTTACAGCCGGGGTTCGTTTTGAAGGCTACGGGGTTGAAGCAACTATTAAACCGCAGGTGAGCTGGATGCAGAACAGGGAGTTTGAATCTAACCCTGATGTTTATCCAAATCCTTATTCATATTCTTTTAAAAACGGTAAAGTTCATCAAAGAATTGATTATGTCCGTAGATATGGAAACTCTTCCCTATGGAATTTTGATTTAAATGATACAGAAATTAGATATAGCTGGAAAAACCTTACAATTGGATTCGGAAGTCAAAATCCGTGGTTAGGACCAGCATATTTAAATCCTATGCTTGGAAGCAATAATGCTCCCGGCTACCTTAAACTTGATATAGGTATAAGAAAAACTGAACTAATAATTCCAAAAATTGATTTTAGTTTAGGTTTTTTTGAATTAAGATTATGGACTGGCCAACTTAAGGAATCTGATTTTTTTGATGAAATTGAATGGAATGATAAAAGAATGTTGAATGGTCTTTCCTTAAGCTACTCCCCTTCATTTGTTCCCGGCTTTACAATTGGACTAAACAGAATTTTTATGACCTACTGGAAATATGAAAATTTTAAATATATTCCCAGATTATTTGCATTCGATGATAATAATGCTCTGGCTTCAAGTGGAAACGATGAAGATCAAAAATTTGCAGCATTTATAGAATGGAATTTTAGAAAAATTGGATTTTACGTATATGGTGAATTAGGACGGGATGATTTTACCTCTAATATGTTTACAAATCCTTTTCATACTGCAATCTATACAGTCGGTGTAAAACAAATTATACCTTTGCCTTTTGGTTTGCAAAGCATAATATATCTTGAATGGAACGATTTTGAAATGTCTCAAGATTTTCAATTACAATGGCCTTACCTTGGGTATTATGGACATGGTTTTGTTAAACAGGGCTATACTCATAAAGGTCAAATAATTGGTGCCGGTAGTGGAGCTTTAGGAAACAGTCAGTTAATTCAATATAAAGTTTATTATCCTAAAGGATTTACATCATTTAAATATCATCGATATTGCCCGAATAATAATTCAGTATATAGTCAGGCTGTTTATACTAAAATGGATAATGACAAATCCAATTCTGTTTCGGATTGGTATGCATGCTTTGAAACATATCTGACATTTGAGTTACAGACAAATTATTTTATAACCTCAAATATAGATACTGAATTACATGTTACATATATGTATGTAGATAAAATTAACTATGAAGATATAGATCTTCATACATTTTCAGTTCAAATCCTATTCAAATATTTATTTTAATTTTCTTAACTTGAATTATAATACCATTACATAGATTTTTATAATGAAATATTATAATATATTTTTTGAGGCAAAAAAATGAATTATAAATTAATTGATATGCCTGTACATGGCGACAGACGAGGTAAACTTGTTGCAATTGAAGCATTAAAAGATATTCCTTTTGAAATAAAACGTGTTTATTATATGTTTGATACTTTACCAAATGAATCACGTGGTTTTCATGCTCATAAAGATTTACAGCAAATTATTATTGCAATGGATGGAGCCTGCCGTTTTATTCTTGATGATGGAGAAAAAAGAGAATCAGTTTTATTGAACAGACCGGATGTTGCCCTTTATATTGGTCCTGGTATGTGGCGAGAAATGCACGATTTTTCTTATGGATGTAAGCTGGTTGTTCTTGCAAGCGAACATTATGATGAAAACGAATATATTAGAAATTATGATGATTTTTTGAAAATGATTAAGAAGGATTGTAAATGATACATTCATTATCTGATTGTAAAGCCTGTATTCATGAAAGTACAAATATCTGGCAATTCTGTGTAATTTTTCCAAAAGCTAAGATTGGCGAAAATTGTAATATTTGTGCAAATGTTTTGATTGAAAATGATGTTATTATAGGAAATAATGTTACCGTAAAAAGTGGTGTGCAGCTTTGGGATGGTATTACTGTTGAAGATAATGTTTTTATAGGACCAAATGCTACTTTTACAAATGATTTATTTCCACGTTCAAAAAATCCAGAATGGAAATTATCAAAAACAATAATAAAACAAGGTGCAAGCATTGGAGCCAATGCAACAATTTTATGCGGAGTAACAATTGGTGAAAATGCTATGATTGGTGCCGGAAGTGTTGTAACAAAAGATATTCCTGCCAATGAAGTTTGGGTTGGAAATCCGGCTAAATTTATTCATAAGATTTAATGAATTGAATATTTTCGATAAAAGGAGTAAAAAATGCAGGTTCCATTTTTAAGTTTGAAAAATATCACTGAAAAATATAAAGATGAAATACACGAAGCTGCTTTAAGAGTAATTGACAGCGGCTGGTATTTACAGGGTTCAGAAAACGAAAAGTTTGAAGCTGATTATTCGAAATATATAGGCACAAAGTATTGTGTTGGATGTGCAAATGGTCTTGATGCTCTTGTCTGGATATTCAGAGCGTATATTGAGCTTGGTGTTATGAAACCAGGTGATGAAGTTATTGTTCCAGCAAACACTTATATTGCTACTATTCTTGCAATTACAGAAAATAATCTGATTCCAGTTCTTGTTGAACCTGACATCAATACCTATCAGATTGATGCTTCACTGATTGAAGAAAAAATTACTTCAAAAACAAAAGCAATTACAATAGTTCATCTTTATGGACAATGTGCATATACAGAGAAAATTGGAGAGTTATGTAAAAAATATAATCTCAAACTGATTGAAGATAATGCACAGGCACATGGCTGTATATTTAACGGTACTAAAACAGGAGCTCTCGGCGATGCTGCAGGACATAGTTTTTACCCCGGAAAAAATCTTGGTGCTCTTGGTGATGCAGGTGCTGTTACTACAAATGATGAAGCTCTGGCAAAAGCAATAAGAAGTCTTGCAAATTATGGCAGCCAGAAAAAATATGTTTTCCAATATTGCGGAAGAAACAGCAGGCTTGATGAAATACAGGCAGCAATTCTTGATGTTAAACTCAAGCATTTGGACGAAGATGTTGCTTTAAGAAAAGCTGTCGCAAAAAAATATTTAGATGGTATTAAAAATCCTAAGATTATTCTTCCAAAAATCTTTGACTGGAACCAACATGTTTTCCACATATTCCCAATTTTATGCGAAAATCGGGATGCACTGCAAAAATATTTATCCGAAAAAGAAATTGGTACAAATATCCATTACCCTATTCCACCACACAAACAGGAATGCTACAGGGAATGGAATTGTCTGAATCTGCCTGTAACAGAAAAGATTCATGCGCAGGAATTAAGTTTGCCTATGAGTCCCTGTCTGAGTGATGAACAGATAGATTGGGTTATTAAGGCTTTGAATGCTTTTTAAAAGAAAAGGTTATGATTATGGGTAAAAAGATTTGTATATGTGGTGGAGGCTCTTTAGGTCATGTTTGTGCTGGTGTTTTAGCATCAAATAAAGACATATCAGTAAATGTTTTTACACGTAAACCTGAACTTTGGAAACAAACACTTGAAATAATAGACTGCAACGGTAAAATCTTTTCTGGAACATTAAATAAAATAAGCAACAATCCTGAAGAAGTATTAAAAGATTGTGACATTATTTTTTTATGCATTCCCGGTTTTGCAATAGAAGAAGAATTAAAGAAAATAAAACCTTATATATCCGCAAATACAATGGTTGGAACAATCGTTAGCAGTACAGGTTTTTTCTTTTTTGCACATAATATTTTACCCACAGAAACAAAGCTTTTTGGTTTTCAACGAACACCTTTCATTGCAAGAGTTAAAGATTATGGTTGTTCTGCAAAACTTTTAGGCTATAAAAATCAGGTATCTGTTGCTACTGAAAATATAAAAGAACTGGAAGAGTTTAAAAAGCTGATTGAACATTTATGGCTTACACCAGTAAAGCTTTTGAATAGTTTTTATGAAGCTTCATTAACAAACAGTAATCCAATTTTACATACAGGCCGTTTGTATTCTATGTTTCATAATTGGGATGGAACTCCATTCGATCATAATATTTTATTTTATGAAGAATGGACTGATGATTCTTCAGAAATTATTATACAAATGGATAAAGAGTTTTTTAATTTATTGAAAAAGCTCCCGGTAGAAAAAGATTCCATCAAACCTCTTCTGGAATATTACGAAAGTAATGATTCGCAAAGTTTAACTAAAAAATTGCAAAGTATAGTTGCATTCAAAGGATTATTAGCTCCGATGAAAAAAATTGAAAATGGCTTTATTCCTGATTATAATAATAGATACTTTTCTGAAGATTTTCCGTTTGGACTTAAATTTATTAGAGATTTAGCATACGAAAATCAAATTGAAGTTCCCGTTATTGATAAAGTGTATAATTGGGGAATAAAAGTTTTAAGTGAGTGTAAATAATGCAAATAAAAGAAATTGCAAAACAAACCAAATCTGTTCTAAGAGATTTTTATCATATTCATAAAAATGCAATTTATTTACATTCCATAAACTCAAAAAAATCAAAAGATATAATAAATGTAGTTTTTATTTGTCAACCTCCATCTTTATGGAATTCAATACGTACTGTTTATCAGGAAGCCTGCATAAATCCTCTGTTTAAAACTTTTCTTATTGCCATTCCTGAAAAGAATTTTGACAAAGATGGTATTCACTTTACTTATGGTAAAAATAATAGTTACACTTATCTGAAAGACAATGGATTTGATGTTATTGAAGGATATCAAAACGGCAATTTTATAGATATTAAATCATTAAAGCCAGATTATGTTTTTCTTCCAAGACCATATGACCAACATCTTCCTGATGAATATAAAAGTAATGCCTTAGTAAAATATACACGAGTTTGTTATGTACCTTATGGTTTTAGCTTAACAAATGATTGTATGCCAACTATTTTTAATTATTCATTTTTAAAGAATACATATCTTTTTTTCCCAGATAGTTTTTGTGCAAAAAATTATGTAAATGCACTTTATAAAAAAAAGTTTTGTAAATGGAACAAAATTGGAAATATAGGATTTCCCAGATTTGATTTATTAAATCAACAATTAATAAAAAAAAGATGCAAATCATTTTTATGGACACCACGTTGGACTACACAAAAAGAATCTTGTGGCTCTACCTTTTTCCTTTTTATTGATAAGTTGCTTGACTTCTTTATTGAACATGAAGATTTAGAACTTATTTTTAGACCACATCCACTCTTATTCCGTAATTTTCTTGCTACAGGAGAACTTTCGCAAGAAAAATATGATTCAATATTAAAAGCTTTTGATGAGCATAAAAATCTTATTTTGAATGATCCTGTAGAAGATTATATTAAAGTTTTTAATGATGTAGATGCTATGATAACGGATCCTACAAGTTTGTTACCTGAGTTCTTTTATACTGGCAAACCAATTATTTATTGTGATACTTCAGAAGCTTTTAATGAAGCAGGTCTTGTTATGGCAAAAGGTTTATATTATGCCAGCACCTGGGAACAAATAATGGAAAATATAAACAAACTTGCTTCTGGAGAAGATGCTCTTTTAAAAGAAAGAAGTGAAAGTTTACATAAACTTAACTCTTCTAAAAATATTGGTAAACAAATCTGTGATTTTTTAATTTCAGATTTTTTCCAAACTAAATAATTTTACGGTAATTATATGTCAGAAGATATTAAACATAAAACAAAAATTGGAATGTTCTGGAATGCTTTTGAAAAAGTTGCAGTACAGGGTATTTCATTTGTTCTTAGTATTATACTTGCAAGACTATTATCGCCTCATGATTATGGTACAATAGGAATGCTTTCAATCTTCCTAGCCTTTTCTAATGTATTTGTAGAAAGTGGTTTTGGGCGGGCACTAATTCAAAAACAAGACAGAACAGAATATGATTTTTCAACCACACTTATATTTAATCTGGTTGTCAGTTGTTTCTTATATATTATCTTGTTTTTCTGTTCTCCTGCTATTGCAAAGTTTTACAAAACACCTGAATTATTATCTTTGCAAAGGGTTTTCTTTTTGGTTGTCATTCTTAATTCTCTTACCGTAGTACAAAATGCACAACTACAAATAAGGGTTGATTTCAAAAGCATTGCTCTTATCAATGGAATAACTACTATAATTGCCGGTTTAATTGCTATATTTGCTGCTTATAAAGGGCTTGGACCTTGGGCTTTAGTAATTCAAACACTTGCAAAAGCTTTAGTTTCTGCTGTTTGTTTTTGGATTTTAGGTCGCTGGATTCCAAAAACAGGTTTTTCTAAAGAAAGTTTTAAAAGACTTTTCGGTTTTGGTTCTAAACTACTTGCTTCCGGTTTATTAGGAACAACTATATCTAATGTTAACAATCTGATTATTGGAAAAATCTATAATCCAGAAAGTCTTGGTTTTTATACAAGAGCACAGCAATTTCCTGAATTAACTTCAGGTACGTTAAATTCAGTTCTTAATAATTCAACATTTCCAATGATGGCAGCTTTACAGAATGATAAAGAAGAATTAATCAATACTTTTAAAAGACTTATAAAGCTTTCTGCCCTACTTGTTTTTCCTGCTATGGTTGGACTTGCTGTTCTTTCTGAACCGATTATTTTAGTGTTACTCGGAGAAAAATGGTTGCCGGCTGCAAATCTTCTTTTCTGGCTTGCATTAAGTTATGCATTTATTCCTTTAAGTTCTTTAAACTTAAATCTTTTAAATGCAATTGGAAGATCTGACTTATTTTTAAAAATTGATATCTCTAAAGTACCTATAATATTTGCAACTATGGCAATAACTTTTCCAATTAGTTTAAAAGCAGTTGTTATAGGAAAAGCAGTTACAGCATTTATATATTTTTACATGAATGCTTTTATGATTGGTCGCTTATATGGATTTGGAGCCTTTAAACAGCTTTTCTGTTGCTGGAAAGGAATTATTGCAACTATTGCAATGTATTTTGGGTTATTCCTCATTCGCTCTTTTTTGAGTATATCTGTATTTAATTTATTTTTTGAAATATTCTGTGGAATAATCATATACATTATAGTTTTGATAATATTAAAAGAATCAGAGCTTTCAATCCTCTTTGGAAAACTAATAAATAAAATTAAAATACGAAGACAAGTTAATAAGGAATAAATAATGAATACCAATATAGATTTAAGTATTATTGTAGTTTCTTATAATGAAGCAGAATATCTTACAAAAGCAATTAATAGCTGTCTGGATATATTAAAAGAAAATAGGATTGAAATTATAATTGGAGATGACGGTTCTTCTGATAATTCATTAGAAATTATAAAATCATTTTTAGAAAAATATCCAGATTTTATACAATTCTTTGTAATGCCTAGAGATGAAAAAGAACCTGTTATAGCATCTTTACGGGTTTCTAATGTTATAAAAAAGGCTTTAGAAATCGCTAATGGCAAATATTGTTATATTCTTTCAGGTGATGATTATATCTGCGATCCTCAATTTTTAATTAAATCACTTGAAGTATTAAATGAAAATGAAAAATATTCATCAACAGTTGCTAAGTCATATACCTTGATTTGGCCAGATTCAACAAAAAAAGATATTCATGTACCTTCAATAACTCCAAAACTTTATTGGACTGGTTCTTATAGTCATATTTCATGTTTTGTATTCAGAAAAGAAATTGCATTAAAAAATATATTAGATCGTTTTTTTGATGATACAGGATTGGAATATTCATTAATTAACAAAACTAATACCTGGAAATATCTTGATTATACAGCTTTCTATTACAGACAAAGAGATAAGAGTATAATGCACAGTTCAAACCAAACAGAATTAAGCATAATAGAATTAATGCTGTGTCAGGACTGTTTAAATCAAAAAAAGAATATTGGAAGTTCATATATTTATCCTCGTTTTTCCTCATCCTTGAATTATCTTTTTACAAACCGACACGAATTAACAGATTTGAAATATAAAAAATATATTGATAGCTGTAATCGTTTTAAAAATAATATTCTAAAAGAATTGTTAGATTATGATCATAATAACATTTTAAAAAAATCAAAATTATTATTTTTGCTGGGTTATTCTAAATATTTATCATCATTTCATTTTAGATTATTAAGACATATTTATTTAAAATTAACTAAGCAAAAATAAGGCTTAATTCAATTCTTTTATATTTTATTATTATATTTTATAATTATTTTTATGAGTCGAAATTCCAATATTGAATTATTACGTATTCTACTTATGATTTTTGTTATCATCCTTCATTATAACGGAATGAGTGGTCATGCAATGGCTTTTTGTAATGAAGGAATCAATTTTTATTTTACAAGAATTACTGAATCTTTTTCTATTTGTGCAGTAAATTGTTTTATGATAATCAGTGGATTTTTTCTTGCATTTAATAAAGAAATTAAACTGAAAAGGATATTTCATATTTTAGGAATTGTAATAGGCATAAACTTCTTTACAGAATTTGTTTATATTGCTATTGCACGACAATTTTCCATAAAAAGTTTAATACGTTGTTTTCTTCCTGAGAATTACTTTTCCACTTTTTATATCATCACATATATTCTTTCTCCTTTTATTAATTCTGTTTTCGATAAAATAAAAGATAAAAAGAAAACGTCTTATTTTATTTCTATTCTTATTGCATTATTTATTGTTTACCCTACATTATATGATTCTATAACAAAGCATTTTGACATTACTCTTTCCGGACTTGATACCATAAATGGAGCTGGATTAGGAAATGCAGGTGGATATACTATTGTCAATTTTATAGTAATGTATTGCATTGGAGCTTATTTACGACGTTTTCCATCAGTATTTAAAAAACATAAACTTTTAATCATTCTTTCATATATTCTATCAGTTTTAATAATTTTCTTAAATCAACTGTTTATCCCGGAAACAGCCTTATGTTATTACAATATTTTTGTGGTAATAAATGCAATTTGTATTTTTCTTATATTTTTACATTTTAATTTTTCTGTACCTGCAATAAACTATGTGAGCAAAGCAACTCTTGGTGTTTTCTGTTTACATATTAGTGCCGCTGCTGATTTTTTATGGGAAAGATTTAACATACAGGAAGCATGCATAAAATCTGGTGGTGTTATTCTAAATACAATTATTTCAGTTTCTGTTATGACAATCATTTGTTATAGTTGTGATTTGCTTCTTCAAATTATAATTAAACCAATAAGAAATCTGATGAATAAATCAGTTTTATATAATAAAACTATCTCTTTTGAAGATTCAGAAACAGGTGAAAATAATGCATTATCTTCGAAATAAAAAAAATCAATTATCTTTAGAAAAGCAGGAAAATAAAACAAGATTTGTTGATAATACTCTTAACGTAAAATCTTTCCCAAATGCTACTATCGTACCCTTTCAAGGCTGTTTTGATGACCAAAAAGCTTTTATAGACGGAACATGGCTTCATGAAATTACTAGCTTTGAATATAAACAGACAGATTCACATAATTTTGCACATATAAAAAAAGCCGTTTATCTTGGATGCTTTGTAAATATCTGGGGCCATTGTATAACTGACGGATTAAAAAGACTCTGGTTTTTTTATTCAAATTACTTTTCTCCACAAGAAGATTTAATGTTTGTTTATATAAAAGTAAATACATTATCATTACCAGATAATTTCATAACAATTCTTAATTATCTATTGCCAGAAAAAATTGTTTTGCAGGAAATTAAAGAAACTACAATAGTTGATGAACTTTATATTCCTGATGTAAGCTTTTTTTCAAGTGAAATTGACGGAAAACTTTATTCTAAAGAATTTTTATCTACATTAAATTTGCTTAAGCAAACCTATACAAAACCACAAAATTTTGAACCGTATGATAAGATTTATTTAAGTCGAACTGCTTTAAAATCTCACATTGAATTTGGCGAACAGAATATTGAAAAATTGTTTGAATCATCGGGTTTTAAAATAATTCATCCACAGAACTACACGCTCGAAGAACAACTCTTTTTATATCAAAATTGTAATTATTTTGCATCACTGGAGGGGTCAAGCGCACATAATTCTATTTTTTGCAAACCAGGAACTAATGTTTATATTCTAAGAAAATCTGACTTTATAAATGCATATCAATTAGCGGTAGATAAAATCAACGAAACAAAAACTATCTATATAGATTGTAATTATTCCATAATGAATTCTAAAAGAAAACCATGGACAGGACCTTATTTTTTATATCCCAACAAACAACTTTGTTTATGTATGGAACAAAATTTCAATCTTCACGTAAAACCTCATTTCCCATTCCTGCTTTTTATAAAATATATTTGCGCATCTTTATACGATAAAGCACTAAACTTGCTTCGCGACATATATCATTTATTTCGCAGGAAGTAATATTGTGTTACATTTTTTCTTAAAAAAACTGATTCTTTTTATTTTATACTGTATAATTTAATTATGATTGAAGAAGCCCCTTTTTTCACAGTTTTACTTTTAACATATAATTCTGACTGGGTAAAAACAAAACAAACACTTTTATCAATAATAGAACAGGAAAATGTTTCTTTTGAAATTGTAATTTCTGATGATGGTTCTAAAGAAAATAATTCTGATAAAATCATACATTTTTTTGAAGAAAATAATTTTACTAAATACAAAATTGTTCAAAATCAAAATAACCAGGGAACAGTACAGAATATTTTATCTGGTCTAAAAGTTGTATCTGGTGAATTTGTAAAACCAATTAGTTCCGGCGATTTTTTTTATTCAAAAGATTCATTAAAAAAAGCTTATGATTACATTCTAAAAGATAACAAACAAGCCGCTGCCTATTTTGGTAGAACTGCATACTACAGTCTTAATGATAATAAACCAATAATACAGACAGGATTATCTCATCCACACGACATACGTCCTTATCAGAAACAAAATTATAGAAAAATTAAAAGAAATTATTTTATACGTCATGATACAATTTTAGGTGCAAGTGTAATCTATCACACCGAAGCCTTTAAAAATCATCTTTTAACTCTTTCAGATTTTGTTAAATTCGCAGAAGATTATTCGTTAATTTCAATTCTTGCAAGCAATCAAAAAATAAAACTTATAACAAATGAAACGAACACTGAAGATTTCTTTATCTGGTATGAATCTGCAACAGGTATTTCAACTCAAAAACAATCAAAATGGCACGAAATACTATATTCCGAATTGGAAAAAACATTTAGATATCTCTATGACAATAAGCTTATTTCTCACAGCATTTATGATTCCAACTTTTCACCTTCAAAAATAAAACGATTTTCAATTCATATTACAAAAGATACCTTTTTTTATATCAAAAACAAATTGATAAAGACTAAAAGCATAGGCTTTGACAACTTAAATCCAGACTCTTCATTTCTAACGCATCTTCTGGAGGTTAAATAAACAATGATTTCCATTGCAATGGCAACTTATAATGGTCAGAACTATATAAAAGAACAGCTTGATTCTATTCTTTCTCAAACCTATAAGGATTTCGAGCTTATTATCTGCGATGACTGCTCAAAAGATAAAACTCCTTCCATTCTTAAGGAATATACAGCAAAAGACAGCAGAATTACAGTTTTTATAAACGATACAAATCTCGGCTTCAAAAAAAACTTTGAAAAAGCAATACAAAACTGTCATGGAGAATATATTGCTTTCTGCGATCAGGATGATATATGGACACCAAATCATCTTGAAATACTATATTCTCAAATTGAAAATAAAGACTTAATTTGTGGAAATGCAAAGCTCATTGACTCAAATGGCAATGATATGAATACAACAACACATGAATGCCTTTCCAGCTTCATTCTCCCTGAATCTAGCACCGAACAATTCAAGAATCTGTTATACGGCAATTTTGCACAGGGTACAGCAATGATGATTACAAAAGAACTTGCGCAAAAAATCATACCAATTCCACAAACCGTAAAATATCATGACTGGTGGGCTGCTTCTATTGCTTCATTAAATAATGGATGTAAATACACAGATGAAATTGTTTTATTATACAGACAGCACGGAACAAATCAAACAGTCACAAATAAATATAATATTACCACAGCAATTAAACACGCAATTGAAAAAAAACAGGAAATGAAGCTTGAATACCAGGAAAAAATTAAATATTCCGAAGAATTGCAGGAAAGATTTCTAACAAACCTATCAGAATATAAAGATTCAAAAGCTTTTCAAGAATACAAGGCTTCAATTTCAGAATGTATTGACTATTACTCAGGGCTTCTTTCAAAAAAAAGAAAATCAAAAAAACTTTTCAAGAAAAACTACAATTCCATCTACTGGGTAAGAAATCCCTCCTCAAAATTATATTTTCTAAGATTTATTAAGGTATTCATTTTAAATATATAAGCTCCTCTATTTCCCTCTTTATAATTTTGTGTTATTCTACCATAAACACTATAAAATGGACAAAATATGGAGTTTTATTCACTACAATTCTTAATATTTTTAATCATCTCCTTAATATTCTATTATTATCTGCCAAAAAAGTTTTCCTGGATTGTACTTCTTACCGTCAGTTTGATTTTTTACTCTTTCTTTGGCATTAAAAACTTTCTTTTTATTTTTCTTGTTGCCGCTGCGGTATTTACAGGAACCTTTTTTATGCAGCGCATTTCAGATTCCTATACTGCAAAAAAGGATGATTTTGCCACTAAAGAAGAAAGAAAACAGTATAAAGCCTGTTGCCTTACCAAAAAAAGGATTATTCTGGGAGTTGTTTTAGCCTTTGTTTTTGGACTTCTTGCAATTCTTAAATATTTTGAACCGATTTTAAATTATTTTTTAGTTTCGGCAGGTAAAAATCAGGCAGCATTCCATATTCTTCTTCCACTGGGAATCTCTTTTTATACATTCCAGTCTGTAGGTTATCTGATTGATGTTTACCATGAAAAATATACAGCTCAGACCAATTTCTTTAAGTTTCTTCTGTTTATGTCCTGGTTTCCACAGATTATTCAGGGACCGATAAACCGCTACGATTCTCTTGCACCACAATTTTTCGAACGCAAACCTCTTTCTTACGAAAACTTTTGCAGGGCAATGGCTCTCTTTTTACTTGGACTTTTCAAAAAGTACGCAATTGCAAATATGCTTGTTGATTCAATCGCCCAGATTTTTGATACACCAGATCTCAGTCTTACAGGCTCAGTTTCTGCTTTTGGAATCTTAATGTATTCAGCACAGCAATATGCCGATTTTTCGGGCGGTATAGATATGGTTCTTGCAGTTTCGCAATTATTCGGCATAACAATGATGCAGAACTTCAAGCAGCCTTATTTTTCCATAAATCTTGGTGATTTCTGGCGCAGATGGCACATTTCTTTAGGAGCCTGGATGCGCGACTATGTTTTTTACCCTTTTGCACTATTAAAGGGAATGCAGCGTTTTGGTAAATGGTGCAGCAACCGCTTTGGCAAGCATTTCGGCAGAGTTCTCCCTGCAGGCATAGCCAATATTCTTGTTTTTCTTATCGTAGGCATCTGGCACGGACCGGAGCTTCATTATGTACTCTGGGGACTTTACAACGGAATTATAATTGCACTCAGCGACATTCTTGCTCCAGCCTTTGCTAAATCAGCCAATATCCTTCACCTAAACGTAAAATCAAAGGCTTTTCACGTTTTCAGAATAATCAGAACATTTATAATCGTAAACATCGGCTGGTATTTTGACAGAATCTACGATGTTCGCCATTGTTTTGACTGTCTTAAAAATCTTTTCTGCAACTTTTCACTTTCAACCTTCCAGACCGACATAACAGGCATAATCGGAAGATTTTCAGAAGGAATGGGAATTGCTGTTTTTTCTATCATCATCCTGTTTATTTACAGTCTTCTCAAAGAAAATAATGTTGATGTATATAAAACAATCGGACGTGCTCCTTTTGTAATCAGATGGGGCATTTATGTTATGGTGATTTTAATATTCTTAATTTCATTTATGTCTGTAACAGTACAGCAAGGATTCTTATATGCGAACTTCTAAAATCCCTTCAAAAGTTACTAAAATAATATATACAATTATCTCTGTTGTCCTGTTTTTTCTGTTAAACTCACTTTTATGCTTTATATTGATTCCGCCTGTAGGTTCAAGCGAAAAAATGTGGTCTCTTTACAGGCAGCAGCAAGAACTTGATATGGTCTATACAGGAACCTCCCTGTGTTATGCCGCAATTGATAATTCAACAATAGATTCCGTACTCGGCACAAAATCCTTTAATATGGCAACAGCTTCGCAGGAACTGAACAATACTTATGAAGCAATAGAAACTGCAATAAAAGACCATAAAATAAAAAGAGCAGTACTCACCTTTTCTTATTTAAATCTTATTGAATACAATAACGTTCAGGCAGAAACCTGCTTTTTTAAGGAAAGAATCAAATGGTTGCCATTTCCTCAAAAAATAAAAGAAAGCGTTAAGTTTGCCTTTGACAAAAAGCATTTTTCAAAACCGACTTCAATCAACTTTCTGTTTCCATGGATTTTTTCTCATGTTAAATTCCGACCTTACCGCATAATTGAAAATTCAAAAGACAAGATGAACAAAAACACAGAATCGTATCAGAATATTTACAACACAATTAACGTTTCTGCCGATTGTACACTTGATTACAACACAGTTGGAAACGAAAACTCAAAAACTGTTTATGTCGGCCTTAAATATAACTTTGGAAAGTTTACAGGAGAAGTCTTTGAACAGCTTGAAAAAATAATCACTCTATGTAAGCAGAATGATGTAGATTTAATGCTTATAAATCCACCAAAACCACGTCAGGATGTTCTTTGTTATGGAGAAGAATATTTTTCACTGAATAAGTTTGTAAATGAATATGCCCAAAAACAGGGCTTTGATTATTATGATTTTAATATCATCAAGCCGGAAATCTTTGAAAATCACGAAGATTATTATTCAGATTTTGAACACGTAAACATAAAGGGCCAGAAAGCGTTTTCTACCGCACTTGCAAAGTTTATTCTCCTGCGTGATGAAGCTAAAAAAAATGGGACAAGTCTTTCCAATCTTTTCTATAATCAGGATGAATACTTTGAAACAATAAAAGACATTGCCTGTATTTATTTTGATTTAGAGCAGCCTTCTGCCAGACAGGTAGATTTTACAGCACACGCTTATACAGGAAAAAGTGTTACTGTTCTTTATCAGGCACTTGTAAAAAAACAGTCAGATAAAGAGTTTTCCGTAATAAACAATTATTCTGCTCAGAATGCGTTTACCTTTACACCACAGGAAGCTGGAACCTACACCATAAGGGTAAATGCCAAAACTTCAGACTCACAAAAGGATTATGACAGGTATTACGAGCAGCAAATTGTCATAAAATAATTGATGAATGATTATAGAAGGAACCTTAACTATGCCAGAAATAACTAATTCTACAAATGATTTGAATAAAACAAGCATTTTACAATGGCTCGAAAACAGTGCAAAAAGCTTTCCAAATAAACCAGCCTTTACTGATGCCTTTTCAAGCATAACCTTTTCAGAATTAGAAAATAAATCAAAAGCTGCAGCCGCTGTAATTTGTAAATATGCACTCCCCCAGACTCCTGTTGCCTTTTATCTTGAAAAAAGTACAGCTGCAGTCTGCGGAATGATGGGAACCGTTTATGCCGGATGCTTTTATTCTTTTGTTGATGTTCGTCAGCCCGAAACAAGAGCAAAAACTGTTCTTCAAACATTAAATCCATCTTTAATCATTACTGATGAAGAAAACTATAACAAACTGCAGGCTTTTTCAGATATAAAGTGCATTAAACTGGAAGAATTATTTTCACAAGTCACAGATAACAAAAAAGCTGCGGAACAAACAGAAGAAATACTTCTTCAAAGAAAAAACAACTCTCTGGACATAGATCCATTGTACGTTAATTTTACAAGTGGCAGCACAGGAACGCCAAAAGGTGTAACAGTATCTCACCGTTGCGTTATAGATTTTATTCCTGTTTTCTGCGAACAGTTTTCTTTAACCCACGAAGATTCCTTCTGTAATCAGGCTCCCTTTGACTTTGATGTTTCTGTAAAGGATATATATTCTGGACTTTATCTTGGAGCAACCGTTCATCTTATTCCGCGTGAATACTTTTCTGCACCATTAAAGCTCATGGATTTTATCTGCGAAAAAAAACCGACAGTTCTTGTCTGGGCAGTAAGTGCCTTATGCTTTGTTTCAATAATGAAAGGACTCGATTATAAGGTTCCTGATTCAATTAAAACCATTATGTTCAGCGGCGAAGTTATGCCTGTTAAACAGCTTCATGTGTGGCAAAAGTTCCTGCCTTCTGTACGCTTTATAAATGTTTATGGACCAACCGAAATTACCTGTAACTGTACATTCCATATATTGAATAAAGAATATTCCGATAACGAAAACATACCGATTGGAAAACCTTTTAAAAACGAAAAAGTTTTTCTTCTTGATGAAGACAACAAGCTTATTTCTGCACCAAATCTTCCGGGAGAACTCTGCGTAAGCGGAACCAGCGTAGCGTTAGGCTACTATAACAATAAGGAACGTACAGACGAAGCTTTTGTTCAGAATCCGCTTAATCCATATTATAACGAAACAATTTACCGTACCGGCGACCTTGCTAAATATGATGATGAAGGTAACCTGCTTTATATAGGACGCAAGGATTTTCAAATTAAACACATGGGCCACAGAATTGAGCTTGGAGAAATAGAAACCGTTACAATGTCTCTTGAAAACATAACAAGAGCCTGCAGTATTTATGATTTTGAAAAAAAACGTATTGTACTTTTCTATACAGGTGAACTGGAAAAATCTGAGCTCACTAAACAATTAAGGCTTAAGCTTCCTCCGTTTATGATTCCTTCCAGCATAAAACAAATTGAACAAATGCCTTTGAATAAAAACGGAAAAATTGACAGGAAAGCCCTTACTTCAATTTATGAAAATGGTGGTAACTAATGAACCAGAATACACTTAAACCAGACTATAAAAAAATAGCAGAAGAATACGGTACTCCATCTTATGTATTTGACATTTCCCTGCTTCAGGAACGAATGCGTCAGATAAAGCAGTTAGCTGGTAATAAAATCCACTTATGCTATTCAATAAAGGCAAACCCTTTTCTTATTCCAGCAATGCTTGAACTTGATTGCATAGAAAAGCTTGAAGTTTGCAGCCCTGGCGAACTTGATATCTGCAAAGCTTATTCTGTTTTGCCGGAAAAAATAATCTATTCAGGTGTAAATAAAACTCAGCAAAATATTCACGAAGCAGTAAGTTACAAAGCCGGAATCTACACTGCGGAATCAATTTTGCAAGTCCAGGAATTAGAAGAAGAAGGAAAACTCAATGGCAAAGTTCTTCCAGTTTTGTTAAGACTTACAGCCGCAAGTCAATTTGGAATGTCAAAGGAAGATTTATACTCAATCATTTCTGAACGTAACAATTACAGTCATATCCAGATTAAAGGAATCCATTATTTTGCAGGAACACAGCGCAAACGTTCAACAGAACAGCAGAAAGACATTCAAACTCTGGAAGCTGTAATGAATGAACTTAAAGAAAAATATGATTTTACAACAGAAAAAATAGAATATGGTCCGGGGCTTCCTCATCCATATTTTGAAGGTGATGATTTTTCTGACACACTTGCTCCGCTTAAAGCAATTATTCCAGATTTACAGCGGCTTTCTTCCAAAACTGAGCTTACAATAGAAGCAGGACGTTTTTTTGTTTCTGACTGCGGTACGTACCTCACAACAGTTATGGATACAAAAAATAATGCAGAAACAAATTATGTTATTCTGGATGGCGGTATAAATCATCTTGCTTATCTTGGCCAGATTATGGGAATGAAGGTGCCCGTAATTGAAGTTGTTTCTAAAAGCACAGCTAAATCATCAACTGAACCACAAAATTATATTGAACAAACCTTATGCGGAAGTCTCTGTACTACCGCTGATGTTCTTGTAAGAAAAGTTTCACTACCCGCTTTACAATACGGCGATACACTTGCCTTTAAAAACTGCGGTGCTTATTCCATTACAGAAGGAATGTACCTTTTCTTAAGCAGAACCATGCCAAAGGTTATTTTATATAACAGTACAAAGCCCGACAGCCAGAAGATAATTGTTGCAAGAGATTTTGTAGAGTCTTCTGCATTGAACAGTCTACATTGAACAGATTGATAAAATAATTTATTATTAATAGAGATAATAAAGAGGAATACCTATGGAAGAACTGATTAAAATATTAAAAGATGTTAAAGAAGATGTTGATTATGAAAACTGTACTACCCTTATTGATGACGGATTTTTAGATTCTTTTGACATCATCCAGATTATTACAGCCTTAAATGACAATTACGATATAGAAATCCCTGCTTCAGAAATTATTCCGGCTAATTTTAACAGTGCTGCTACACTTTTAAAAATGGTTGAACGCCTGCAGGAAGAATAGAGTTTAATGAGCTTTAAGACAATGGAGTCTTCAAACATACAGGTCTCCATAATTATAGTAAACTACAATACAAAAGCATTTCTCTCCGACTGCCTTAAATCAATTTATAAGCATACAAGTGGAATTGAATATGAAATTATAGTTTCCGACAATGGCTCTACAGATGGCTCACTTCAAATGCTTGAAACAGATTTTCCAAAGGTTAAGGTTATTGCAAATGGTAAAAACCTTGGCTTTGGAGCCGCAAATAACCGTGCGCTTGATGTTGCCACCGGAAAATATATTTTTTATCTTAACAGCGACACAATTCTCCTTAATAATGCAGTAAAGCTTTTTTATGATTATTTTGAAGAACATGATGATGGAAAACTTGGAGCAATTGGAGCAAACCTTCTTGATAAAAACAATAATGTAATCCATTCTTATGGAACCTTTGCCGGCTTTAAGCTTTCATTCAAACAGCTTTTAAAAATGTCTGTTTCAAACTTCATTCTTTCAGTTATGTATATTTTAATAATATCCCCTGCCCGTTTTGCACATTCTAATACAACCGCATTTTATACTGGACAAGTTGATTATGTTACCGGTGCAGATTTATTTCTTAAAAAAAATGATTCTGCCCGTTTTGATGAAGCTTTTTTTCTATATTTTGAAGAAGCAGATTTACAGCGCCAGCTTTCAAAGTCTGGAAAAACAATTCTCATGATTGACGGTCCTTTGATTCAGCATCTTTGTGGTGGTTCAGTCGGCTCAGACTTTTCAATTAAAAGAAAAGCAAGCTTCAGCCGCATTCAGTTTGAATTAAGCCGTGTTCGTTTCTTAAAAAAATACAATCATAAACCTGTAAGACTTTTTTTTATAAAGCTTCTTATCACTCTAATCTGGTTGAATCCTTTTTTAATCAAAGCCACAAGAAAATATATAAAACAATTGTGGAGAATATAATATGAAAAAATATTCAAAGATTGTAATAAACGGAAGATTTCTTACTCAAAAGCTTACCGGAGTTCAACGCTACGCCCTTGAAATTACAAAAGCATTAGATTCAATGATTGAAAATGAATCTGTTTCAATTGAGTTAGCCGTACCAGCAAATGTTGAAAATCTCCCAGAGCTTAAACATATAAAAACAGTTTTTATTGGAAAAAAATCAGGCATAATCTGGGAACAAACAGAATTATCCCGTTATCTGAATAAATCAAAAGCACTTGGGCTTCATTTATGCAATTCAGTTCCTTTTTTTTCACCAAAAGGAATTGTTTGCGTACACGATATAACTTATAAAGTTAATCCACAGTTTATTACAACAAAGCATCTTTTTCTTGCAAGAATCTGGCACCTTATTCAATACAGATTTGCCTTAAAAAAATCTCTTCACGTTTTTACTGTTTCCCAATATTCAAAAGACGAAATCATAAAAAATTATCATATAGCTCCAGATAAGATTTCTGTTGCCTATAACGGCTGGCAGCATTTTTCAACAACAATTTCGCAGGATATATCTTTTGAAAAATCATTTCCAAAGCTTAAAGCAGGAGAATACTTTTTTTCTCTCGCAACAGCTGCTAAAAATAAAAATTTTCCATGGATTGTTGAAGCAGCAGGAAAAGCACCGGAAACAGATTTTGTTGTTGCAGGCAAAATTGATTTACAGAAGCTTGGAAATACAATCGGAGACAATCTTCCTTCAAATCTGATTCTGCTTGGTTATGTTTCTGATGATGAAGCTAAATTACTTATGAAAAACTGTAAGGCCTTTTTGTTTCCATCCTTTTACGAAGGTTTTGGAATACCGCCACTTGAAGCACTTGCTATGGGAGCCCGTGTAATCTGCTCTAATGCTGCATGTCTGCCCGAAGTTTTTAAAGATTCAGTTTATTATATAGATCCAAATACTCCATCCCCAGATTTACAGGAGCTTCTCAAACAGAAAGTAACAGATTCAGCAGAGCTTCTTAAGCTTTATGACTGGAAAAAGTCTGCACAAAGCTATTTTATAACAATAAAAAAGTATCTGGATTAAGTGAAATTGATTAAAAACACGTTAACAGTTAAAATATAATATTATTTTTTGAGGTTAAAATGCTCGATTTTTTATACTCTATAATCATACATCCACTTTATCAACTTGTAGAATTATTTTATTACGTCAGCTGGAAGGTTTTACGAAATCCCGGATTTTCAGTCCTTGTAGTAAGCTTTGCCGTTTCGTTTTTCTGTCTTCCCCTATATGTAATTGCAGAAAAATGGCAGGAAACAGAACGCCAGATACAAAAAAAATTAAAGTCTGGAATTGACAGAATAAAAAAGACATTTAAAGGCGATGAACAATATATGATTCTTTCTACCTATTACAAACAGAATCATTATCATCCTATGATGGCCTTACGTTCTTCAATCAGTCTTGCAATTCAGATTCCTTTTTTTATTGCAGCTTATAAATATCTGAGCAATCTTGGAGATTTAAAGGGCTTCAGTTTTTTCTTTATAAAAGATATGGGTGCACCCGATGCAGCATTTACAATCGGAAGCTTTAAGGTAAATATTCTTCCAATTGCAATGACTTTAATCAACATTATTGCAGGAGCCATTTACAGTAAAGGACATCCAATAAAAGAAAAAATCCAGATTTATGTTACTGCACTTGTATTTTTAGTACTGCTCTACAATTCACCAAGCGGTCTTGTTGTATACTGGACAATGAACAATCTGTTCAGCCTTATAAAAAATGTGTTTTACAAAATGAAGCATCCAGTCTGGGTACTTTATGGCTGTTTATGTGTATTAGCTTTGGGAGCAGACTGGTTTATTCTTTTCAGACAAACAGGATTTTTGTACAGAAGAATTATGCTTATGTCCGCAATTTCCATTGTCTTTATAATGCCTCTTGTACTTAAGTTTATTAATTTTATTGTAGAAAAACCATTCCATTATCTGGCTGAAAATAAAGCAGCAAGAACAAAACTGTTTCTTACAACCTGCATTGCACTGGCATTACTTACAGGATTTACATTACCTTCTTATGTTGTTTCTTCTTCACCAATGGAGTTTTCTTTTGTAGATTCTTATAATTCGCCATTCTTCTTTTTATTTCATTCTTTATGGCAGACAATTGGTTTCTGTATTTTCTGGCCATGCTGTATTTACTTTATGTTTGGCAAAAAGACTCAAACCATTATGACCCTGTTTGGAACAATTATGTGCGTCTGTGCAGTTGTAAATGCATTCGCTTTTGGTGGTAATTACGGCACTCTTTCAAATCTTCTTACTTTTTCCGATGCTGGTGCACTAAAACCGACAAATACAAAAGCACTTATAAATCTTGCAATTCTTCTTATTCCAACAATTATTGTATTACTTCTGCTTATTCTGAAAAAATTGAACTGGCTTACAGCACTTTGCAGCGTACTGATTATTACTAATTTGGGAATCTCTTTTGTGCATGGCATAACAATCCAGAAAGGATATAAACAGGCAAAAGAAATAAAAGAAGCTTCAAATAATGCAGTAAGCACTGCTTCAGATATAAAGCCTATTTTTAATCTAAGTAAAACTGGAAAAAACGTCTTTATAGTTATGCTGGACAGGGCAATAAACGGTTATGTTCCATATATATTTGATGAAAATCAGGAGCTTTACCGTCAATTCGATGGATTTAAGCTTTTTAATAATACAGTTTCTTATGCTGACCATACACTTGTTGGTTCTCCTCCAATGTACGGTGGATATGATTACACTCCTTACGAAATGAATGAACGTTCAGATATTTCTTTATTAACTAAGCATAATGAAGCAATTACAGTACTCCCTCTTTTATTTGACCAGAATGGTTATGATTCAACAGTTACAGACATGTCCTGGGCAAATTACAGCTGGATTTCTGATTTAAGAATCTATGATAAATATCCAACAATTCACAAATGTCCAACAATCCGTGTTTATACAGATGTATGGCTTAAGCTTCACCCTGAAGCCGCTTCTGCAACAGCAAGAAGTGATTTGTTAAAGAGAAACTTTATATGGTTCAGCTTCCTTAAAACAATGCCTCTTTATTTCAGAGATTCAATTTATGAAGACGGTTTCTGGTGGAATACAAATATGTCTCTGGAAAACCTGCAGGACGTAGTAAATAACTATGCTGCGCTCGACCTTTTACCGGAGCTTACAGCAACAGATTCTTCAAAGCCTACATTTACTTATCTTGTAAACGAAATGACTCACGAGCCTCATTATCTTCAGGTTCCAGATTATGTACCTATGTCAGAAGTTACAGATATTGGTAACGGAGTATTTTCTAAGGAAGTTCATTATCATGCAAATGCAGGTGCATTAAAACGTCTGGGTGAGTTCTTTGATTATTTAAAAGATAATAATGTTTATGATAATACAAGAATTATTATCGTAGCAGATCACGGAGCGGGTCTTGATACAAAAATCAGTCCGGATCAATCACAGGCAAAGCTTCCTTTCAGAATAGAAGCCTTAAATCCATTATTGATGTATAAAGACTTTAACTCTCATGGTAATTTGCAGATTGACAGTACTTTTATGACAAATGCAGATACTCCTGACTTAGCCGTTTCCAGTTTGATTGAAGATGCAAAAAATCCATTTACTGGAAATCCTATTCACCAGCCGGAAAAAAAGAAAAAAGTTTTTGTACTTGATAATCACGGCTGGTCCCCAGATTCGCACAATAAAAATACTTTTAAAATAACTGATTCCGAATGGTATTCCGTAAAGGACAGCATTCTTGAACCAGAGAATTGGAGTCATGAAACTCCATACACTTCAAAGGAGGGAAAATAATGACATCACTAATTCTTTACATCGACCCCGGCACCGGTTCAATGCTTTTTTCTATCCTTATTGGTGCCGCCGCTACACTTTTCTTTTTAGGAAAAGCAGCCTGGATAAAATTAAAGCTTCTTTTTTCAGCAAAAAAGAATGGTGTTTCTACAACCGCTGATTCAAATTATAAACAGTACGTAATCTATAACGAAGGACTTCAATACTGGAATACTTTCAAGCCTGTCTGCGATGAGTTTGAAAAACGACAGATTGAACTCACCTACTACACTTCTGCAGAAAAAGACCCGTGCTTTGAACAGAACTACAAGTTCGTTAAACCTGAGTTTATCGGCGAAGGAAACCTTGCTTTTGTAAAACTCAATATGCTTAGTGCCGGTATTGTACTTATGACTACTCCTGGCCTGCAGGTTTATCAGCTTAAACGAAGTAAACGTGTAAAACACTACACTCATGTACTTCACGCTCCAAGTGATGCAACCATGTACAGGCTTTTCGGTATAGATTATTTTGATTCTGTTTTACTTTCAGGTGATTATCAGAAAGATGATATACGTATTCTTGAGCATCATCGTGAATTAAAGGAAAAAGAGCTTGTTGTTGTGGGCTGCCCATATCTTGATACACTTAAGCAGAAAATGGAATCTATTCCGGCAGAAGAAAACCACACCTTTACAGTTCTTGTTTCTCCAAGCTGGGGAGCAAGTGCACTTCTTTCTAAATACGGCGAAAAGCTTCTTGACCCGCTTTTAGCAACAGGCTGGAATATTATAGTCCGTCCACATCCTCAATCAAAAAAATCAGAAAAAGATATGCTTGACCGTCTTACAGAAAAATACAGGGATTCAAAAAATCTTATCTGGGATTATGAGCGCGATAACATTTATTCCATGAAAAAATCTGATATTATGATTTCGGACTTTTCAGGTATTATCTACGACTATACCTTCCTTTGTGATAAGCCTGTAATGTACGTTAATTCCGAACTGGACCTTATGCCTTACGATGCTTACGATTTAGGTGAATCACGAGCATACGGTAAAGATATCTGGCAGTTTAATACAATTAAGAAAATTGGTATTGAATTAAAACAGGAACAGTTTGATAATATAAAGGAAGTAATTCAAGCAGCAAGCGATTCAAAAGAACTTGCAGAGCTTAGACAAATTGCTAAATCGGAAGCCTGGATGAATGAAGGCAATGCCGGAAAAGCAATTGCAGATTTTATGATAAACAAAAAAATGGAAGATTTGTAACGCAAATACGTTACAAATCTGCTATTTTGCAATTCTAGGAAACGCTGCGCCATTGCTCGCGTTTCTTTAAACACAGGAGTAATAATATGCAGGCACTTATGTTAGCCGCTGGTATGGGAAAAAGACTCGGCCGATATACAAAAAATGCAACTAAATGTATGGTTCCGGTAAACGGAAAAACACTTATTGAATACGCAATTGAAGCACTTGTAAAAAATAACATAAAGAAGATGGTTATTGTTGTAGGCTACAAAAGTGATGTTCTTATAGACTTTATTCATTCAAAGTTCAATAAAGAAAACCTTAACGGTATGGAAATTGAGTTTATTGAAAATAAAGTGTATGACAAGACTAACAACATCTACTCTCTTTTTATGGCACGCGATGCTCTCTGTCAGGATGATACAATTCTTCTTGAAAGTGACCTCATCTTTAAGCCAGAAATTATTACAAAGCTAATAAAATCAAAGGATGAAAATCTTGCCGTAGTGTCTCATTTTGAAAGCTGGATGGACGGAACCTGTACTTTGTTAGACGAGCATAACAATATCACCGGCATTCTTGATAAGGCTCACTTCAACTGGTTTGAAACACAGGATTATTATAAAACTGTAAACATTTATAAGTTCTCAAAAGATTTTTCTAAGAACTATTATATACCGTTCCTTGAAGCTTACCAGAAAGCATTCGGCAAAAACGAATATTACGAAGCTGTATTAAAAGTTCTTTCTTTCCTTGGAGCTTCTACGTTGAAAGGTCTTCCAGTTCCCGGTGATGACTGGTACGAAATTGATGACCCTGCTGATCTTGCAATTGCAGAAACACGCTTTGCAAAAGGAAAAACAAAGCTCAAGCAGTTACAGAAAAATTACGGCGGATACTGGCGCTTCCCTCAGCTTAAGGATTACTGCTATCTTGTAAATCCGTATTTCCCTCCTCAGAAAATGGTTGACGAATTACAGGTAAGCTTCAAAACTCTTCTTACACAATACCCAAGTGGTGCTGCCCAGATGAGTCTTCTTGCTGGAAAAATATTCAACCTTTTGCCGGAAAATATTGTAGTTGGAAACGGTGCTGCAGAGCTTATTTCTTCCCTCTGCGAAAGCCTTGAAGGAAAGGTTCTTGTTCCATATCCTACATTTAATGAGTATCCTGCACGATTCAAAAAATGCGAGCTTGTACAGTTAGATACTTCAAAAAAGAAGTTTACATATACAACAGATGATATTCTTGCAGCTGTTAAGAAAGATAATGTAAATACAGTTCTTCTTATAAATCCTGATAACCCTTCTGGTAATTTCCTTGAAAAAAAATCAGTTTTAAAGCTTATTAAGGATTTGAAAGCATTAAATGTAAAGCTTATTTTTGATGAATCTTTTATTGATTTTGCTGACAAGGAAATCCGTTATACTCTTTTGAATCAGGATATTATAAACGAAAATCCAAACCTTATAATCATAAAATCTATAAGCAAGAGTTACGGTGTTCCTGGCTTAAGACTTGGTATTCTTGCAGGCTCTGACGT